>JBKKCN010000702.1:0-4901 GCA_046712525.1 Candidatus Rokuibacteriota bacterium | reverse complement strand
ACGCGCGCGGTCTGGACCATCTTGCCGGCCGTGATCATGAGCTTGATCGTCTGCTGCGCCACGTAGAGGCCCATGCCGTCGTTGATGCGCCGGCCGGAGAGGATCACCTGCGGGTGGTAGCCGAGGGCTTCCGCCTTGTGCGTCAGGTAATAGGGATCGACGCCGATGCAGTGTCCGCCCACGAGGCCGGGCCGGAAGGGCAGGAAGTTCCACTTGGTGGCGGCGGCCTCGAGCACCGCCTGCGTGTCGATGCCGGCGCGATGGAAGATGATCGCGAGCTCGTTCATGAGCGCGATGTTGAGGTCGCGCTGCGTGTTCTCGATCACCTTGGCGGCCTCCGCCGTCTGGATGGTGGGCGCGCGATGCACGCCCGCCTTGACCACGAGGCCGTACACGCGCGCCATGAGCTCGGTGACCTCCGGCGTGCAGCCCGCCACCACCTTCACCACCTTCTCCAACGTATGCTCCGCGTCGCCCGGATTGATGCGCTCGGGAGAATATCCGACCATGAAATCGCGTCCGCAGCGCATCCCGGAGGCGGCTTCCAGGCGGGGCACGCAGACCTCCTCGGTGACCCCGGGGTAGACCGTCGACTCGAAGACGACGACCGCGCCCGCCGACAGGTGCCCGCCCACGGTGTCGCACGCCGCGACGAGAGGGCCCAGGTCCGGCTGCTTGTGCGAGTCGACGGGCGTGGGGACGGCCACGATGAGGAAGTTGGCCTCGCGCAGCGCGGCGGGATCGTCCGTGAAGCGCAGCAGCGACGCGCGCAGGTCCGATTCGGTGGTCTCACCGGTGTGATCATGGCCGCGCCGCAGATCTTCGATGCGGGCATGCGAGATGTCGAAGCCGACACAGGGCACGCTGCGCGCGAAGGCGCAGGCCAGCGGCAGGCCCACGTACCCCAGGCCGACCACGCCCACCACCACGGGCTTGTCCGTCAAAATGGCTCTCGCGCTGTCGTCGCTTTTGTCAGTTGGAATCGCGATGGTCGGGGGTCCGCCTGACACGCGCAGCTTCGCCCCCTCACTTACAGCCCGCAGCATTAAGCATCATATTGGCGCGGCCTTACCGAGGATCGCGGGCCCCGCCGGACCTCAGCCGTACCGCCCGCGATACTAGTCGAAGGGTCGGGGCGGGGCCTAGCGATTTATTGCCGGGAACCGATCCGCGTCAGGATCCGGCGCAGCACCTTGTCGACGATGGCGTCGGCCGTCTCGAGGGAGGTGTCGAAGGCCAGCGACGGCGCCGCGGGCGGCTCGTACGTCACGTTCACGCCGCGTGCGTACAGGCCGTGCGGATCGCGGGCGAGCAAGGTCGTCATGGGGGCGTGCAGATGCACGAGCGTGAACGCCTCGTCCCCCACCAGCCCTCGTGCGTACTCGCGCACCGCCTCGAAGGGGCTGATGAGCGCGACCACCACGATGAACCCCGCCGTCTGGAAGAGGCGCGCCACCTCGGCGGCACGCCGGGCGTGCTCGGCACGGTCGGCGGGACTGAAATCGAGGTCAGCGCTGAGGCCGAAGCGCAGGTTCTCCCCGTCGAGCACGAATGCCTTGTGCTGCCGCTGGAAGAGCTCCCACTCCAGCAGGCGCGCCACCGTGCTCTTGCCGGCGCCCGGCATACCGGTGAGCCACACGACGTGGCTGCGGTGGCCGTACATCTCGGCGCGGTCGGACGGCGTCACCACCCCCTGCACCAGTGAGATGTCCGCGCTCTTGGGCATGCCCTCGCGGTACGGCCGGCGGTACAGGTCGTCCGACTCCAGGACGATGCCGCCGCCGGCGACGTCGTAGCCGTCGAGGAGCACGAAGCGCCCCATGGTGGGGACGTCGGCGGCCACGTCGAAGACGAAGGGACGTGCGGAGCGAAATACCACCTCGCCCGCCTCGTTCTGTTCGATGGCGGTGCGGCCGGTCTGCACCTCGAGGGTCACCGCGCTCATGACGCGGGTGATGCCGGACACCTCCACGTCACGCTCCAGCGTGGCGAGCTTGAGCTTGTAACTGCGGTTGAGCTCCAGCGGCGCCCGCCCGAGCCAGAAGACATTGGCGGTGACGAAGCTGGACACGTGCGGCGGCCGCGCGGGGTCGGCGATGACGTCGCCCCGCTGGACGAAGAGCTGGTGGTCCAGCGTGATGCCGGTGGTGTCCCCCGCCTGCGCGCGCGCGGGGGGCGGGCCTTCGGGCCAGGCCTCGATCGACTTCACGCGGGCGCGCTGGCCGGACGGCCACACCTGGATCTCATCACCCGGGGACAGGTGGCCGCTCTCCAGCCGCCCTGCGATGATGCGGCGGTGGTCGAACTTGTAGACGTCCTGAACGGGCAGCCGCAGGGGTCCGGCCTCCGAAAGGCCGCGTGTGCCGACGTCGGCGAGCAGCTCCAGCACGACAGGGCCGTCGTACCAGCCCATGCGCGGCGAGCGGGTCACGACGTTGTCGCCCGCTCTCGCGGAGACAGGAATGAACGCGATCGGGCGCACGCCCAGCGTCTCGAGGAAGGCCGTGTACTCCTTGCGGATGCCGTCGAAGACCTCCTGCGAATACCCGACGAGATCCATCTTGCTGACGATCACGGCCACGTCGCGCACGCCGAGGAAGCTGAGCAGATACGCGTGGCGATACGATTGCTCCTGCACGCCCTCGCCCGCGTCGATGAGCAGGAAGGCGGCATCCGCGTGCGCGGCACCGCTGATCATGTTGCGCAGTAACTCCTTGTGTCCCGGCGCGTCGATGAGGACGAAGGTGCGCCCCTGCCACGTGAGCTGCACCTCGGTGACGTCGATGGTGACGCCCTGCAGCTGCTCGGCCTCGAGGGCATCGAGCAGGAAGGCGTGCTCGAAGGGCTTGCGCTGCTCCGCGCAGATGCGGCGCACCTTCTCGACCTTCTCCTCGGGGAGCGAGCCGGTGTCGGCGAGAAGTCGGCCCACCAGCGTGGACTTGCCATGATCGACGTGACCGACGACGACGAAGGCGGTGCGGGGACTCACATGTACCCCTTCACGCGCAGCTTCTCCATGGCGTGGGTGTGCTCCTGGTCCTGCGCGCGTCCCGAGCGCTCCGAGGTGCGGCTCGCCGCCAGCTCTGTGATGATGTCCGACACGGAGGCCGCCGTCGACTCGCACGTCGCCGTGCAGGGGGCGCACCCGAGGCTGCGGTAGCGGCGGCCGGCCCGCGCGAAGTACAGGTCCAGCACCGGGATCTTCTCGCGCTCGATGTAACGCCACACGTCGAGCTCCGTCCAGTGCAGGATGGGATGCACGCGCACGTGCTCTCCGGGCGGGAACTCCGTGCGGTACTGGTCCCAGAACTCCGGCGGCTGCTCGGTCACGTTCCACTCCGAGGTGCGGGAGCGCTGGCTGAAGAAGCGCTCCTTCGCCCGCGAGCCCTCCTCGTCGCGCCGGATGCCCACCACGATGCCCGTGAACCGGTGCTCGGCGATCACCTGCTGCAGCCCGTCCGTCTTGAGGGCGCCGCAGCAGACGAGGCGGCCGCGGGTATGGTTCATGCCGTCGGCGAGGGCGGCGGTGTTCTTGCCCACGATCAGCTCGAAGCCGAGCTCGCGCGCCACGCGGTCGCGATACTCGATCATCTCCGGGATCTTGTAGGTGGTGTCGATGTGGATGAGGGGAAAGGGCGCGTGCCCGAAGAAGGCCTTGCGCGTCAGCCACAAGAGGACCGTGGAGTCCTTGCCCATCGACCACAGCATGCCGAGGCGCTCGATCTTGCTGTACGCCTCGCGCAGGATGTAGAGGCTGTCCTGCTCCAGCGCCGTCAGGCTATCCATCCGACCGTCCCTTCACGTGACTGATGCGGGGGTCGCACACATAGCCCCGGGCCTCGAGGACGGCGAGGATCGTCGCCACGCTCTCCGCGGGCGTCTGGCGATCGGTCTCCACCACCACCTCCGCCTGGAGGGGGGGCTCGTACGGATCGGACACGCCGGTGAAGTGCGGGAGGTCGCCCGCGAGCGCCTTCTTGTAGAGGCCCTTCACGTCGCGACGGACGCACTCGTCGAGGCTCGCCTTCACCCACACCTCGATGAAGTCGCGCGTGCCGGAGCGGACCTCATCCCGCGTGCTTCGATACGGCGAGATGAGGGCGGCGATGGCGATGACGCCGTGGCGTGCGAGCAGACAAGCCACCCAGCCCACGCGCCGCACGTTCTCGTCACGGTCCTCCCGGGAAAAGCCGAGTCCCTTGCTGAGATGCGTGCGCACTTCGTCGCCGTCGAGCCGCTCCACCCTGCGCGCGCGTCCAACGAGCTCCGCTTCGAGCATCTCGGCCAGGGTGCTCTTGCCCCCCGACGGCAATCCGGTCATCCAGACGACGCAGCCTCGATCCATTGTGCAAGCCGCGTCGATTCTATCCACCGCATCGCTCGCGTCCAAGACTTTCCTCACCGTGGTCCGACACTACGACCCTGCCCTCTTCGAACTGCGGAAGTTGGGGCAGGGTACACGCTCACGATCGACGTTCAGTCTGTCGGTGGCGATGCCGCGTGCGAGGCACGAACTCCCGCGCTACGAAGTCCGCCCGGACAGTCGCCCCCAGCGACGGTCGTCATTGACAGCCGTCGCGGCTACAATCCCAAGCGAACACACTTCCCAAAGGAGGTCCCATGACACGTCTACTGCTCGCCATCCTCTTGGTTCTCGTCCCCGCCGTCGTGGCGCGCGGCGGCGATGCGCCGAACGACTCCGTCCCCATCGAGGAGATCGACGCGCTGCGCATCGAGAAGGCAGCGCTCGATGTGCAGCTTGCCCAGACGCAAATGCTGGTCCTCGAGAAAACACTCGCGAACCTTCAGTGGGAGGCCGCCGAGGTGACGCGGCGGCTCGAGGCGGCCGCTCGAGTCCGTGAGGCGGAGATCGCGCGAGTGGCGAAGAAGACCGGTGTCGA
>JBKKCN010000701.1:0-2655 GCA_046712525.1 Candidatus Rokuibacteriota bacterium | reverse complement strand
AAGTTCCTCGAGAACGAGTGCACGTCCGAGTTCGTGCGCAAGCGCATGGCGGAGGACGCGGGCGTCACCGACGAGTTCTGGATGAAGCTCGCCGAGCAGGGCTGGCTGGGGTTGATCTACGACGAGGAGTACGGCGGCAGCGGTCTCGGCATCGTCGACCTCACCGTGCTCATGGAAGAGATGGGACGCGCCGTCATGCCCGGGCCGTTCTTCTCCACCGTGCTGCTGGGCGGTCTCACCATCAAGGAATCGGGCTCGTCCGCGCAGAAGAAGGAATGGCTCGGCAAGATCGCCGCCGGCAAGGCCAAGGCCACGCTGGCGTGGACGGAGCCGAATGCGCGCTGGGACGCCGCCGGCGTCACCACGACCGCCAAGGAATCCGGCAAAGGCTTCGTGCTCAACGGCGTCAAGCTCTTCGTCCCCGACGCGCATCTCGCGGACGTGCTCATCGTGGTGGCGCGCACGCGCGAGGGCAAGTCGCCCGAGGACGGCATCGGCCTCTTCCTCGTGCCCAAGGGCGCCAAGGGCCTCGAGGTCAAGCTGCTGCCGTCGATGGATCAGACCCGCAAGATCTGTGAGGTGCGTCTCAACGACGTGAGCGTGGGCGCGGACGCGCTCCTCGGCGACAAGCACGGCGGCTGGGCGCCCCTCGCCCGCGTGCTCGAGCGGGCCACGGTGGCCCTCTGCGCCGAGATGTGCGGCGGCGCGCAGCGCGTGCTCGACATGACCACGGACTACGCCAAGATCCGCATCGCCTTCGGCAAGCCCATCGGCTCCTACCAGGGCGTCAAGCACAAGGCCGCCGACATGCTGGTGGACGTGGAGAACTCCAAGTCGCTGACGTACTACGCGGCATGGGCGGTGGATGAGAACGTGCCCGAGGCCGCGCTCGCCGCCTCGATGGCCAAGGCATACACCTCGGACGCCTACCGCAAGGTCTCCGGCGCCGGCATCCAGCTCCACGGTGGCATCGGCTTCACCTGGGAGCACGACCTGCACCTGTACTTCAAGCGCGCCAAGTCATCGGAGTTCACGTTTGGGGATGCCACCTACCATCGCGAAAAGGTCGCGCAACTGATACATCTGTAGTCGGGGGGGCTGGACGGCCCCCCCGAACCCCCCGACGCGATCCCGGCTACGCAAGGGCGGACAACCGGCTGGTATAGTGCTCACAGTGACTGCTGATCCCGTTGTGCCCGTCGATCCCAAGCCCGCCGCTTCCGTCATCCTCGTTCGTGATTCTCGTCCAGGAGCGCCCGAGCCGATCGAGGTGTACATGATCCGGCGCAACAAGGGGATGAAGTTCCTGGGCGGGTTCTATGCGTTTCCCGGCGGGAAGGTCGATCCGGAGGACGCGGCGGCGGAGGCGCTCGTGCGGTGTCGCGGCGTGGCGCCCGCGGAAGCGGCGGAGATGTTTGCCCCCCACGGCGATCTGGCGCCGCTCGCCTTCTGGGTGACGGCGGTGCGCGAGCTGCTGGAGGAGAGCGGTGTGCTGCTGGCGTGCGACGACGCGGGCCGGCCCGTCGACGCCCGCACGCAAACGGGCCTCATCGAGTCCAGCCGCAAGGCGCTCATGGCGGGCGAGGCCTCGTTCACCACCGTGATGACGCGCGCGGGCTGGCACTGCGATCTGCGGCCCATGCGCTATCTCTCGCACTTCGTGACGCCGCGCTCGAGCCCCATCCGTTTCGCCGCGCGCTTCTTCCTGTGCCGCATGCCCGCGGATCAGGAGCCGAAGCTCTTCACGGAGGAGACGTCAGAAGGCTTCTGGATCCATCCCGGCGCGGGCTATCGCAAGTACCTGTCGGGCGAGATGGCGATGGCGGAGCCCGCGGAGTTCGGCCTCGGCTACATCGCGCAGTTCTCCTCGGTCGACGACCTCTGGGCCGCGCAGGCGGACCACCGCGAGAAGTTCTGCGGCATCATCGACCGCATCGAGTTCTGGAAGGACTTCGACTGGAAGGAGAACCGGTTCAGACATCTGAAGTAGTCACGGCACAGGTCGGACTCGCCCACCGCTATCTAACGACTGCTCGTTTTCGTCGCCTCACATACCGCGCCGCTCACTCGTCCACGACAGGCTCGAACAGGATCCCGGGCCCGCCGGATGCGTTGACGGTGTGATACCTGACCCAGTGAATCTGCGGGCGGGTGATCTGCCGCGCCACGCTTCTGAGCAAGGGGGAAAACTGGGGTGCGAGGAGAAATAGCCTGGGCGGCAGGGAAAAGTTCACGGCCTGCTCCCGATACATGCGCTGGACGTTCGGCATGTTGCGCACGACCCAGTCGAAGTGGCCGAGCCCGCGCAGCAGCAGGCCGTCGTCGAAGGTCATCTCGAAGTCGATGATCGTCAGCTGGCTCGCGCGATCGACGGCGAGGAGGCCGATCTCGCCGCACGGATGGCACGGAATGTTTGCGTCGAATGCTCGAAGCCCGTCCTCGAGCGCACCGTCGAACTCCATGAGCGCAACGGCGAGCCGCTCGCGGGTGAGCGACGCGGGTCGCAGAAGCGCGATGCTTCCCCGGGATCCGGGCGGAGGAGACGAGCGCTCGGGCGAACGAGCCGCCGCGCGATCGCTCGCCGACGCCTCCCCGGTCTTGCGCGACAAGAAGAGATGAGAGACGTCCTCCAATCCCCGGCCGAGCGGCCTGTCT
>JBKKCN010000700.1:0-9556 GCA_046712525.1 Candidatus Rokuibacteriota bacterium | reverse complement strand
GCTGGGCGCTCCTGGAGCGCATGCCCTACGACGCCCAGGGCCAGCTCATGGCCGCCACGCTGATGGACTACGCGCTGCCTCAGAGCGACCAGGTGCCTCGCATCGACACCGTCATCATCGAGGTGCCGTCCGAGCACGGGCCCTTCGGCGCCAAGGGCGTGGGCGAGCCGCCCGTCGTCGGCGTGCCCGCCGCTGTTGCCAACGCCATCGCCGACGCCACCCGCGCGCGCTTAACCGACCTGCCCATAACCGGCGACGCGATCCGCGCAGGCCGCGCGCGTTCCTGACGCGGCAACTTGCGCGGATGATCACGAAGCGGCGGGCACTGATCGTCGCGCTCGGGCTCCTCGCCCTGAGCGCGCCGGTCGTCATCGGTGCCCAGGAGTCCAAGCCGGGCAGGATCGCCCGCATCGGACGGTTGTCTCCTCTGTCTGCCGAGGCCGACGCGCCGCAACTCGACGCCTTTCGGAAAGCGATGCGCGCGCTGGGCTGGGTGGAGGGGAAGACCTTCACCGTGGAGACCCGGTTCGCGAACGGCCAGGGGGATCGGCTTCCCGCCCTCGCCGCGGATCTCGTGCGGCAGCAGGTGGATGTCATCCTCTCCGGAGCGAATCAGGGAGCCCTGGCCGCCCGCAACGCGACCGGCACCATCCCCATCGTGATGGTGACGACGGGAGACCCCGTCGAAGCGGGGCTGATCGCGAGCCTGGCGCGGCCCGGTGGAAACGTGACAGGGGGTGGTGGCGCTCGGCCAGATGTTGGATCTGAAGCGGCTGGAGCTGATCAAGGAAACCGTGCCGGGAGTCACCCGTGTTGCAGTCCTCATCAATCCCGTTTCGCCGTACACCCCGCCCTTCCTGAAGGAGAAGGAGGGCGCCGGCCGGGCATTGGGGCTACAGTTGCGAGTCGTCGAGGCTTCCCAGCCCGGACATTTCTCGAAGGCCTTCGCCGCGATGGCGCTCGAGCGCGCGGGCGCCCTCCTGGTACAAACGGATATCCTGTTCATCACGCATCGTCGGCGGATCGTCGACCTCGCCGCCACCTCCCGCGTGCCCGCGGTGTATGGCGACCGCGAGTCCGTCGACGCCGGCGGGTTGATGTTCTATGGTGCCAGCCTCGGCGACATGTATCGGCAGGCCGCCGTCTATGCCGACAATATCCTGAAGGGCGCGAAGCCGGCCGATCTGCCCGTCGAGCAGCCGACGAAGCTGGAGCTCGTCATCAATCTCAAGGCCGCGAAGGCCCTCGGCCTCACGATCCCGCCCTCAGTGCTCGCGCGGGCGGACCACATCGTGGAGTGATCGCCGGCTTGCCGCGCTGGGACGAGGCGGGCGGCGTCGCCGGCGGCGTCCTCGTAGCGAACGCGCCGCCGAAGTAGTCGATCACGTCGTCGATGCGACGGGCGACATCCCATCTGAAAAGGGGCCCGAGCCGAGGGAGGGCCATTTACGGCGCCTCGATCGATGCCGCGCGCAGCCAGTCGCAGGTAGACACCCTCACGCGCTGCGCGGCCGCGCGGGGCGGTGGCGGGATCTCGGAGTTCGCGTGCAATGCGGCGTCGTCACGCAGATCGTCGATGCGCGCCGCGACGGCCTCCTCGATGACGAGATAGTCGCTCAAATGCATCCAGCTCATTGTGGAATGACCTCCATGTTGATCGGTGACGGCGCCCCAGGTGGGCGGCTCGGACCGTCCACCCGGGGCTCCGCTCTTGCTGCCTCAGCGCCGCTGCACGGCCTGAGCACGCGGCGCCTGGACCTCCTGGCCTCGGGGGGCCTGCACGTCCTCGCCACGCGGCGCCTGGACGTCCTGACCGCGGGGGGCCTGAACATCCTCGCCACGCGGCGCCTGCACGTCCTCGCCGCGGGGAGCGGCGTGCGCGAACGTCGTCATCAGCGCGCCTGCCACGACAATTGCAAGTGCGACCTTCTTGATCATGCTCGTCTCCTCTCCTGTATCGTTCGTTGGGGTCGCTCGTTGACGGGCGATGCGGAGAGCAGGGGGCGTGCCAGTTTCGAAGAGCGCGACATTCCTCGAAAGATCGGAGAAGCGATCGTCGAGTCCGTTTCAAGCCAGAACACGACGGTGCGGGATGAAACGCCGCTCGCGCGGGCTCATCGACGGTTCCGGAATGGGACGCATGTTTCATCATGAAACGCCTGGACGCGCGGCTCTGGTAGCACGCGATTTCCGTCGGGCGTACGATCTATTGCTTGGAGGTGGTCGATGTCGGTGCCGCTGATTTTGCCGTTCGTGTCGACGGTCGCGTTCGCGATCCAGTTCCTGATCTTCGCGTATCTCTACTCCTCGCACCGCGTCCGCTTCTTCCAGTACCTGCTGTGGGCGTGGGGCGCCTACACGGTGTCGAAGGGGTTGAAGCTGGTGGAAGCCGTCGTGCCGGAGCTCACGCCCGTCACGACCACCTGCATCGTCGTCGCCACCATCGCCGCCACGGGGTTTACCGTGGCCGCCGCCCTCGCCCACCGCTGGGACTACCGGCTGCGCCCGCGTGATCTCGTTCTCAGTGCCGCGTCGGCCGTCGCCATCGCGGCCTCGGGCGGGAGCTGGGATGCCGACCATCAGCTCGTGGGCGTGGCCCTGGGTGCGTTCCAGGTCGCATCAGGCGTGCTGTTCTGGTCGGCCGGCACCACTCTCCGCGGCCAGCGCCTGCTCGGGGGATCGCTGGCCGCATGGGGCGGCTATCGCATCGCCTCGCAGTTCGTGGACGCGCAGCCGGGTACCGCCGCCTTCTGGGCGATGCACGCGGGTTTCCTGAGCCTCTACTTCCTGGCCACGTTCGCCGTGATCATCATCGTGCTCGAGCGGGCGCGCAGCGAGAGCGACAGGCTCCACGCCCGCCTGCGGAAAGCCGAGCGCCTGGCCGCCACCGGCGAGCTGGCGGCGGGCATGGCGCACGAGATCCGCAATCCGCTCGCCGCCATCGTCAATGCCACCGCGCTCCTCACCGACGGCGCCGGATTGACGGACGAGGAGCGCACCCACACGCTGGCGGCGGTGCGCACCGAGGCGCGCCGGCTGAACCGCATCCTCTCCGACTTCTTGAGAGCGGCGCGCCCGGAAGAGCCACGCGTCGTCTCCAGCGACATCGGCGAGGTCGTCAACCACGTGACCGCGCTCATCCGCAACACGCCGTCGCGTGCGTCCCGCGTCGACGTCAGCGTCGCGGTCGATCCCACCGTGCCGCGCTTTGCCTTTGACCGCGACCAGATCATCCAGGTCCTCTGGAACGTCGCGCTCAACGGCGTGGAAGCCATGAACGGGCGCGGCCGCCTGTCGATGGAGGTGACGCGGCAGAACGGCGACGTCGCGCTCACGGTGAGCGATACCGGCAACGGTATTCCGCCCGCGAACCTGCGCCGCGTGTTCGAGCCCTTCTATTCCGAGAAGCCGAACGGCAGCGGCCTCGGGCTTACCATTGCGCAAAGGATCGTGGGCGCGCATGGCGGACGCATCGAGGTCGATTCCCAGCCGGGACACGGGACCCGCGTCACCATGCTCTTCCCCATCAACGCGCAGTGACGATGGCCGCCCTCCTCATCGTGGACGACGAGCCCTCCGCGCGCACGACCCTGGCGTTGCTCCTGCGCCGTCGCGGTCACCATGTGCTCGAGGCGGATGGCGTCGCCGCCGCCATGAAGCGCCTCAGCGAGGACGTGTTCGACGTCATCATCACGGACCTCCGCATGCCGGACGGCGACGGGCTCGACGTGCTGCGCGCGGCAAAGACCCACGCTCCCGACAGCGAGGTGATCCTGCTCACCGCCTTTGCCGGGTGGGAGTCGGCAAAGGAGGCGATCCGCCTCGGCGCTCTCGATTACTTCGAGAAGGGCAACGAGCCCGACGAGCTCTATCACCGTATCGACAAGGCGCTCGCGGAGCGGAGCCTGCGCCGCGAGAACGAGAACCTGCGCCGGCAGCTTCGCGAGCGCTATGGCATCGCGGGCCTCGTCGCGCAATCTCCCGCGATGAAGGGCGTGTTCGACCTCGTGGAGCGCGTGGCTCCCACCGACGCCACCCTCCTCATCCAGGGCGAGTCGGGGACGGGCAAGGAGGTCATCGCGCGGGCGGTCCACCACGCCAGCCCGCGCGCGGCGCACCCGTTCGTGGCGGTGAACTGCGGCGCCGTCCCCGAGGCGTTGCTCGAGTCCGAGCTCTTCGGCCACCTGCGCGGCTCGTTCACGGGGGCGGTGGCGAGCAAGCCCGGCCTCTTCGAGGGAGCCAACGGCGGCACCCTGTTCCTGGACGAGATCGGCGAGATGCCGGCGGCACTCCAGGTCAAGCTCCTGCGGGTCCTCCAGAGCCGCGAGATCCGCCGCCTCGGGGCCACGCAATCGCTCGCCATCGACGTGCGCGTACTCGCTGCCACAAACCGCGATCTCGCGGAGATGATCCGCAAGGGCACGTTCCGCGAGGACCTTTTCTATCGCCTGAACGTCATCCAGGTGGTGTTGCCGCCCCTTCGCGATCGGCGCGAGGACATCCCCGCTCTCGCGGAGCAGTTCCTCGCACGCTCGGCCGGCAAGCTCGGTCGCGAGCTGCGCCTGTCGGCCGATACCGTGGAACGCCTGCTGCGCTACCCCTGGCCCGGCAACGTGCGGGAGCTCGAGAATGCGATCGAGCGCGCCGCCATCCTCGGTCGCGGCGCCGCCATCGGCCCGGAGGATCTGCCGTCGCACGTGGCGGCCGGCCTCGAGCTCGGCCCCTCGCCCGCGCTGCCGGCCCAGGTCACGCTCGGGGACGTGGAGCGCACCCATATCCTCCAGACGCTCGAGCGCTTCGCCGGCAGCCAGTCCGGCGCCGCGGAGGCGCTCGGGATCGGCCGCACCACGCTGTGGCGCAAGCTCAAGGAGTACGGGATCGGCGGGGGAGGGTAAGAGGACCCGCGCTTCGTCCTGCCGGACGCCGTCTCGTGCTGGCTGTTATGATCGTCGCGCCTGATGGCTGATACGTGGAGTCGGCAAGAAGTCGAGGCGACAGTCGATGACTATTTCTCGATGCTCCATGCCGAATTGAGTGGCGAGCCGTACAGCAAGACTCAGCACCGCCGCCAACTTGCCTCACTGCTGAGTCGCTCCGATGGAGCTATCGAGCGGAAGCGCCAGAACATAAGCGCGGCCCTCATCGAGCTCGGGTTCCCCTACGTCCAGGGCTACAAACCGCTCCGCAACTACCAGCAACTGCTGTTCGAGGTGGCCGCTGCCCGGCTGGTCCCAAACCAGCCAATCGTTGAACTTGTCGAAGCTCAAGTTCAGCAGCCCGTCGTTGTACCGACAACCGACGATATCCTCACTAGTCTGGCGGAAGCGCCGATCATGGACCCAGCCGATCGAACGTACGCCCGCTCTGCGGTGCGTGAGCGGCCGGCGCTTCGACGCGGCGTCGACTATCTGGAACTCGAGACGCGCAATCGGTCGCTCGGCGTCGCCGGTGAGGAATTTGTAGCCCGCTTCGAGATTGCGCGTCTCCTCCGCGCTCGCCTCGACAGGCTTGCCGCCCGCGTCGAACATGTGGCTCCAACCCGGGGTGACGGCAGTGGTTTGATGTCCTTTCGTTCGAGGAGTCGGGGCGTGAGCGCCTTGTCGAGGTAAAGACGACGGCCTACGGTCGGGAAACTCCCTTCTTCGTCACGCGGAACGAACTCGCGGTGTCACAGAAGGAAGCCGAGCAGTACTTTCTTTACCGCGTCTTCGACTTCCGTCGCAAGCCCAGGCTCTTCCACAAGCAGGGTCATCTTGAGAGAACGTTCTTGCTGGATCCAGTGCAATACCTGGCATCAGTTGGATGACCTCGCACGAGGTGTTTGCGATGTTCGCGTAAGTTAGGCTGGGTGTTCAAGTGCGACCAAGTAGCTGTTCGACTGTGAGGTTGATATCGCGCGCAATCTTCCGGAGCAAGGTAGGTGAAATGTCGCGACCGGAGTGAAAGGGCACCGTCGTGCCGCGCCCATCGGGATGCCGGTACTGTTTGTGCGAACCCCGCTGCCGAACTTCCTCAAATCCCAGCCGTTCAAGCAGCGCGGCAACCTCCCGCGGCTTGAGTACTGGAACCGAGCCCACCGCTACGCAACCTGGATCGTCTGAATGCCGACGAACTCGGACTGCAATTTCGGCTCGCCATCTTCAAGAAGCATCTCAAGGACTTCCCGGAGGTGGCGGTGGAGCTCGTCCAGGCTCGTGCCTTGACTGTGGGCACCGGGCCAGCCCGGAACATAGCCCATGTAAAGATCGGTCTCGGGATCGCGTTCCACAACAACGTTGAAGCTCCGCATATCTCACGCTCCTATCGTGTTGAGCTGCCTCCCATCATAGCTTGTGGCCGCCAGAGGTTGAACCCATCGAGGGCGCCTCTTGGACCTGCCGATGACCGGCGGGCGATCCGCGCCGCGCGACAATCAGCCTCCCTGCCGTAGCAGAAACCGCTTCGTCTTGCCGGACGCCGTCTTGGGAATGGCGTCCATGAACTCGATCACGCGCGGGACCTTGTAGGCGGCGAGGTTCTGGCGGCAGTACGCCTCCAGCTCTGCGGCCGTGACGCTCGCCGCCGGCTTCAGGACGACGCACGCCTTGGGAATCTCGCCCTTCGCCTCGTCGGCGACGCCCACCACTGCGACGTCCAGCACGGCGGCGTGCGCGTAGATCACATCTTCCACTTCCTTGGGGTAGATGTTGTAGCCACCGCAGATGATCGTGTCCTTGATGCGGTCCACGATGTAGACGTAGCCCTCGGCGTCCATGTAGGCGACGTCACCGCTGTGGTACCAGCCGCCGCGCAGCGCCTCCGCGGTGGCCTCGGGTCCGTTGACGTAGCCCAGCGGCAGATTGGGGCCGCGGAAGATCAGCTCGCCCCGCTCGCCCACCGGCACATCCCGGTCCCGCCCATCCACGATCCGGACTTCGTCGCCTTCGATCGCCTTGCCACACGAGCCGTCGGGGCGCGTGGCGTTGGGATCGTTGAGCGTCACGAACGAGTGGGCTTCGGTGATCCCGTAGCCGTCCACGAGGGGGACACCGTAGAGCGTCTCGAAATCGTGCATGAGCTTGGCGGGTAACACGGCGCCGGCGGACTTGGCGATGCGGAGCGAGGACAGGTCGTACCTGGCCCGGCCCGGAAAGTTCACGAGGTAGTTGAACATGGTGGGCACGCCGGGAAAGATCGTGATCCGGTGCTGCTGGATCGCCTGCAACACGCCGTCGGGCGTGAACCGCTCCAGGATCACCTGGCCGGCACCCGCCATCATCACCTGGATCATGCAGCTATTGACGGCGTAGGAATGAAACAACGGCAGCGCGCAGAGGACGATGTCGTCCTCGCGGTAGCCGAACCGGTCCGCCACGGTGGCGGCCACGTGCGTGGCGCCGAGGTGCGTGAGGATCGCCCCCTTGGGCCGGCCGGTGGTGCCGGACGTGTAGCCGAGCCAGCAGACGTCTTCTGTCTTCACCTTCACGTCACGGTAGGGGCCACCCTTCAACACATCGTCGAAGCGAACCGTGTCCGGCGGCGGCGTGCCCCCGTGAACCACGATCGTTTCCAGGCGCCCGGCGTCCGCACGCACTTCCTGGACGTTGGGCAGGAGCGTGGGCGACGTGAAGATCACCCTCGACTCCGAATCCTGGAGCACGAAGCGGATCTCGCGCGGGGTGAGGAGCGCGTTGAGGAACACCGTCACCGCGCCCGCCTTGGAGATCGCGAAGTACGCCTCGACGAGCTCGATGGAGTTCGGCATGTAGCAGGCGACCTTGTCGCCCGGACACACGCCGAGCGCCTGCAGCCCACCCGCCAGGCGTGTAGTGCGCTCGTCGAACTCCGCGTAGCTGCGCTGAACGCCGTGACATTCGAAGAGCATCTTCGATCCATAGCGTGCCGCCTGCGTGCGGATCAGGTCTCCGAGCGGCATCACGAGCTCTTTCAGGTCGCTGCGCACTCTCACGCCTCCTTGGCCGCCGCGCGATCGCGCAGCTCCACACGCCGGATCTTGCCGGACCCTGTCTTCGGAATGACCGCGATGACCTCCACCGACGCCGGCAGCTTGTAGGCCGCAAGCTGTCCTCGCAGGTAGGCGAGGATCTCGTCTGGCGCGGCCGCGACGCCCTCCTTCAGCACCACGTACGCGCGTGGCACTTCGCCCTTCGCTTCGTGCGCCACCCCCACCACGGCCGCCTCCAAGATTGCCGGATGTGTGTACAGGACGTCCTCGATCTCCTTCGGGTAGATGTTGTAGCCCCCGCTGATGATCATGTCCTTCAGCCGGTCGAGGACGTAGACGAACCCGTCGCCGTCGAGCGTGCCGAGGTCTCCCGTGTGATAGAAGCCGCCACGCATGGCTTCTGCCGTGGCCTGCTCCAGATTGTTGTAGCCGCGCATCACGTTGGGCCCGCTCACGATGATCTCGCCGATCTGTCCCACGGGCACGTCGCGGTCGTCGCGGTCGACCACGCGCACCGTGAGCCCGGGCATCGCCTTGCCCACCGAGCCGAACGGCTGCCGCACGGTGTGGTGCACGCACGCCACCCACGACGCAGTCTCGGTGATCCCGTACATGTTCAGGACCTGGATACCGAGGCTCGCTTCCGTCTGCTCAATCAGCTTCTGCGGCATGATGGCGCCGCCGGTGATCCCGAAGCGCAGCGACGTCGTGTCCGCCGTGGCCAGCGCCGGGCTGTTGAGCAGGTAGGCGTACATCGTCGGCACGCCGGGGAAGATGGTCACCCGGTGCCGCCCGATCGCCTCCAGCACGCCCTCCGGCGAGAAGCGGTCGTGGATCACGGTGGTGGCGCCGACGGTGAGGATCTCCAGGAAGCACGCGCCGAGGGCGAAGAGGTGGAAGAGAGGAATGGGGCAGAGGATCACGTCGTCCGCGTGAAAGCCCACCGTGGGCGCCGACACGTCGGCGGTCCAGAGCAGATTGCGGTGCGTGAGGATGGCGCCCTTCGGCTTGCCCGTCGTTCCCGAGGTGTAGGCCAGCCACGCCTCGTCCTCGGCGCTCACGCCGTGCTCGCGCAGCGGCGGCATCCCGTGGCCGAGCGTCTCGAAGGCCACCGCGCCGTCGTCCGCTGCGTCGCCCGCCACGACTACTGTCTTCAGCGCGGGCAGCGTGCCCTGCACGGCGCGCACGTTCGGCGCCAGCGAGGCGTGCGTGATGATGCCCCTGGCGCCTGAGTCTCCGAGGATGTAGCCGATCTCGCGCGGCGTCAGCTGTGGGTTCAGCAGGACGGCGCCGGCGCCGAGGGTGGCGAGGGCGAAGTAGCTCTCGACGAGCGGCAGGCCGTTGGGAAGATAGGTGGCGACGCGATCGCCCTTGCTGATGCCTAACGCCTGCAGGCCCGCCGCCACGCGTCCCGCGCTCGCCGCCACCGCCGCGTACGAATGATCCGCGCCGCCGTAGTGGAAGAAGCACTTGCCGCGGAGGCGGTCGGCCTGCGCCGCGAGGCGCGCGGCCAGCGTCATGGGCAAGGCTAACATCGAGGAGCGCCCCGGCTTCGCCGGGGGGCTGCCGAGCGTGTGGGGGGCTTGGGGGGCCCGTCGAGGCCCCCCATCA
>JBKKCN010000699.1:0-5045 GCA_046712525.1 Candidatus Rokuibacteriota bacterium | reverse complement strand
TGCTCGGGGATCCCGTTACGCGGGCGGTGCCCCTGGCGATCAGCTCCGGCGCCGGAGCGGCCGCCCGGCACTCGATCGGCAACGGGGTGATCGGGGGCATGCTGGCGGCCACCTCGGTCGTCATGCTATTCGTCCCCCTGTTCTACGTCGTCTGTTGCTGAGCGGCGGCGGCGGGAGCGGGCCGAGACGGCGCCGGCCGCGTGGTGGTTCCGTCGTGAGTTCAGGATGGTCCATCGACAACTAAGGATTTTCTCCGTGGGACACTGCCAGCTACGCTCCGACCCGTTGACGCGGTAGCCCGCGCGGGGCGGCCAGGGTGACATCCGTCATCATTTGATGTACGGTTGATGCAGATTGGAGGCGGTGATGCGGAGCACGTTCAATCTGGACGACGACCTGTTGGGTGAGGCACAGCGTCTCACAGGGATGACGGAGAGGACGGCGCTGATTCACGAAGGGCTTCGCGCGCTGATCGAGCGTGAGAGTGCGCGGCGACTCGCGCGGCTCGGAGGGACCGAGCGGGTGCTCAGGGTTCCGCCTCGCCGTCGGATTAAAGACCGAAAAGGCAAGTGATTCTGGTCGACACGTCGGTGTGGGTCGAACATCTCCGCTCGGTAAACGCGACGCTGGCCGACGAACTCGGGGCCGGACGGGTGCTCGCGCATCCCTTCGTGATTGGCGAGCTGGCCTGCGGAAATTTGCAGAACCGGCGCGAAGTACTCGACCTGCTCGGTAGGCTGCCCTCGGTACCGGTGGCCACACATGCGGAAGCGCTCGGTTTTCTCGATCGACGTGCCCTGATGGGGCGCGGCATCGGGTTCATCGATGTCCACCTGCTGGCATCGGCGGCCCTCGCAGCCCCGACGCGGCTGTGGACCCGCGACAGGCGGCTGGCGGCGGTTGCCTCGGAGCTGAATCTCGCCTACGAGTAATCGATGCCAGGCCCCACGACGGGGGGCTGACGGCGATGCGGGCCCAGCTGCTCGTCGAGGCGCTGGATGCGTCGGGCAATGTGGCGAAACAGACGGTGCAGTGGGTTGGATACCCGATCCCCCCGGCTCGCGAGTCTACTTCGAAGTCCCCGCTCTGCAGGCCGCGCCAGCTTATCGCGTGAGCGTGTTCGCTTAGATTGGCTACAGACGGCGTCGCTCGAGGCGCCCTAGCGCAGAAGGCACCCGGACGCGCTGAGACCATTCCCGGACGCGCGGCGACTGCGCCGGCGCGATGTTCTATTCGAGGGCGCCATGTTCATCCCGTTTAGTACGCACGTCCGCGACCTCGAAGGAAAGAGTGTCGGCACCGTGAGCCGCCTGGTGCTGCACCCGGAGTCACGGGAAGCGGTCGCGGCACGCCGACGCCCGACGGCAAGCGGCTGGTCGCCTCCGCCGTTAAGCGCGTGGAGCGGTAACCCGGTGAGGCGGCCTTCTTCGCGCCCTAGCCGCCTGGGCCCTCCTCCGTTCCGAACAACCGCCCCAGCCCGATCGAGCGCTCGATCACCACGATCACCGCCGCCGTCACCACGATCAGGACCGAGCACACCGCGGTCACCAGCGGGTCGAACGTCTGCTCGATGTAGCTGAAGATCCTCACCGGCAGCGTGACCGCCGTGGGGCTTGCGAGGAAGAGCGCGATGGACACGTCGTCGAACGAGATGATGGTGGCGAACGCGCCTCCTGCCACCACGCCGGGCGCGATGAGTGGCAGCGTCACCCGCCGAAAGGCCTGCGCGGGCGTGGCGCCGAGGTTCAGCGCGGCCAGCTCCAGCGTGCGATCGAAGCCGGCGAGCGAGGCGCCCACCAGCCGGATGACGTATGGCACCGTGATCACGAGATGGCCGCAGATCAGGCTGAACGGCGTGCGCGTGATCCCGGTCATCGTATAGAACTGCAGCAGCGCGATGCCGAGGATCACCGCGGGCAGCATGAGCGGCGACAGGAAGAACGTGTTCAGCGCGTCGCGTCCGAGGAAGCGGTAGCGCACGAGGGCGAGGGCCGCGAGCGTGCCCAGCACGGTGGCGAGCGCGCCGGTGATCACGGCCACGATCAGGCTCACGCGGAATGATTCCAGGAACTCCGGATGCTTCGGGATGTCCAGGTACCAGCGCAGGCTCAAGCCGTGGGGCGGGAACGACGTGTACTCGGCGGCGGTGAGCGAGGACACGAGCACGACGGCGATGGGCGCCATGACGAAGGCGTAGACGGCCGCGCTGAAGATGCCGACGGCGCTCGGGCGTCTCACCGAAACACCACGCCGAAGCGGCCGGATTCGAGCGCGCGCAGATAGAGGAAGGCGCAGAGGCCGGTGAGGACGAGCAGGATGAACGCGATGGCGCTGCCGTAGGGCCAGTCCGAGAGGAGGAGCGTCTGCTGGTAAGCCAGGTACGACATCACCTTGACGCGGGGCCCGCCGAGGAGCGCAGGCGTGATGAAGGCACTGGCGGCCAGCGTGAACACGATGAGCGAGCCCGCCGCGACGCCAGGCAGACTCAGTGGCAATACCACGCGCAGGAAGGCCTGACGCTCGGAGGCACCGAGGTTCTGCGCGGCGCGGATGAGCGCGGGGTCGATGCGCCCGAGCGACGCGGCCACCGAGAGCACCATGAAGGACAGGAACACGTGGGTGAGGCCCACCACGATGGCCGTCTCCGTGTAGAGCAGGCGCAGCGGGTCGGCGATGATGCCGAGTCCCGTGAGCAGCGAGTTGACGAGGCCGTTCGGCCCCAGGATGACGAGCCAGCCGAAGCTGCGTACCACGACGCTCACGAGCAGGGGCGCCACGATGAGCAGCGTGAGGTAGGCGCGCTTGCGCCCGCTGCAGCGGGTGAGGTGATAGGCGACGGGGTAGCCGAGCACGAGCGTGCTTGCCGTCGTCAGCAGCGCCAGCTTCAGCGTGCGCCAGAGGATGCCGAGGTAGAAGGGGTCGGTGAGGAACTTGACGTAGTTCTGGACCGTCGCCTCCGCGAGGGAGCCCGTGGTGCGGTCGAAGCGGAAGAAGCTGAGGACGAGCAGGTTCACGAGCGGCGCCAGGAAGAGCGCGAGAAAGACCGCCAGCGGTGCTGCGAGCAGGAGCCACGGCACCGCCGCCCTACGCATCGCGCTCCAGCACGATGCGACAGTCGGCGGCGTTCCACTCCAGCCACACGGTGGTGCCGGGATTCGGCACGTCCACGGCGTCGTGCAGCGCCGCCGTGAGCACGCGGTCGCCGAGGGCCAGCTGGCAGCGAGTCACGGCGCCGAGGAACGACAGGGAGCGCACGGTGGCCGTCAGTGAGTTGTCGCCGCCGGCCGGTGTGTGCAGCACACGCACGCGCTCCGGGCGGACCATCGCGAGCACGCGCGTGCCGACGGGGGCCGTGCGATCGCGAAGGACGACGAGGTGGCCGCCGCCGTCGATCTCCACCACGGCACGCTCGCCGTCCGCCGCCGCCACGCGGCCGGGCAGGAAGTTGGCCTCACCGATGAAGCGGGCCACGAACTCCGTGCGGGGGCGGTGGTAGATGCCGGCAGGGGTATCGATCTGCTCGACGACACCGGCGTTCATCACGGCCACGCGGTCGGCGATGGCGAGCGCCTCGTCCTGGTCGTGCGTGACGAAGATGGTGGTGATGCCGAGGCGCTGCTGGATCTCGACGATCTCCAGCCGCATCTCATGACGGAGCTTGGCGTCCTGGTTGGACAGCGGCTCGTCGAGGAGCAGGACGGACGGCTTGATGACGAGCGCGCGCGCGAGGGCGACGCGCTGCTGCTGGCCTCCCGACAGCTCCTTCGGATGCCGGCGCTGCAAGCCCTCCAGGCGCACGAGCGCGAGCGCCTCGCGCACGCGGGCGTGGATCTCGTGCTTCGGCGTGCGGCGCATGACGAGACCGAAGGCAAGATTGTCGTGCACGTCCAGGTGGGGGAAGAGCGCGTAGCTCTGGAAGACCATGCCGGTGTCGCGACGGTGGGGCGGGACGCCCGCCATGGGGCGGTCGGCGATGGAGATGGTGCCCGCGTCGGGCTCGAGGAAGCCGGCGATCATGTTCAGCGTGGTGGTCTTGCCGCAGCCGGAGGGGCCGAGAAGGGCGACGCGCTCGGCGGAGGCGACGTGGAGGGAAAGGCGGCGGACGGCAGCGTGGCTGCCATACGCCTTGCTGACGTCGAGCAGATCGACCGCGGCCACGCAGCGCGAGCCTAGCGGCGCTCGATCTCCTTGTTCCAGCGCTCCGTCCACAACGCGACGTTGTCGTTCATGGCCACGAAGTCGAGCTTGATCATCTTGCCGATCTGATCGGGCCCGTACGGCACGCGGCGCGCTGTCTCGGGCTCCAGCTTGGTCTCGCGGTTGATGGGGGCAAAGAAGACGTGCTTCGCGAAGAGCGCCTGCGCCTCCGGACTCACCAGGTAGTTGACGAGCTCCTGGGCGAGCTCCGGGTGGGGCGCGCCCTTGAGCACGTCGAACCAGTTGCCAAAGATGACGGCGCCTTCTTTCGGGTAGGCGAAGTCCACGGGGAAGCCCGTCACCTGCAGCTCGTACACGCGGCTGCTGCCGTTGGAGGCGATCCACACCTCGCCCTGCTTGAACAAGTTGTCGAGCTCCGCCGGGGACACCGGGAACGTGGGCGCGCTCGGCGCGAGATCGCGGAAGCGCCGGAAGGCGGCATCCACGTTGCGCTCGTGGCCGCCCTCCAGCCGCGCGATGGTCGGGATCAGGTATTGCGTGTAGGCGTTGGTGCCGGCGTAGAGCCCCACGCGGCCCTTGAACTCCGGCTTCCACAGGTCGTTCCACGAGGTGGGCGCCGCCCAGCCCTTGTCGCGGAAGACCTTGGCGTTGTACTCGAGGCCTTGCGCCTGGAAGCCCTGCATCACGCCGATGCCCTCGGCATCCCTGGCCACCTCGTACACGTCCTTCATGTGGGTCAGGCGCTGCGTATCGAGCTTGTCGTAGAGGCCCATGCGCTTGCCCACGACGTGAATGAGATCGTTGTTCCACAGGACGTCGCCCTCGGGGCGCCCCTTCTGAGCCTGCACGCGGGCGAAGTTGGCGGCCATGGTGCCGGTGACGTAGAT
>JBKKCN010000698.1:0-14548 GCA_046712525.1 Candidatus Rokuibacteriota bacterium | reverse complement strand
GCAGTGCTTCGCACTGCGGGCGGGACGAAGGGGTCCCACTCCGCCCGGCGGACTGAGCGCTACCCCGACGCCACCCACCGACGGCGAGGGCGTCGCTCATGAATAGTCCAGGGTAGACGGCGGTGCTCGGGTTTGGTTTCGCGGTGAGCCGGTTCTTCAGCGAGGCCGGCATGTTCCTGGCGGCGGGACTGGCGTTTTTCTTTCTCGTGTGCGTGATCCCGCTCATCCTGCTCGGCGTGTCCACCGTGGGCTTCGTGCTGTCCACGGAGGAGGCGGCGCAGGAAGTCGTGGGGCAGCTCGCGCGCAACTTCCCCGTCTACCGGCGGGAGATTGCCAGTGTTCTGCTTCGCATCGTTCACACGCGCGCGCTCTCCGGTCTGCTGGGCACCGTCATTCTCATCATCTTCTCGACCCCGCTCTTCGGCGCCTCGCGGCTCGTCCTCCACCGCATGCTGGGGGTGAAGGTGCGCGGGCAGTACTTCCGCAATTTCTTCCTCGACGCCGGGCTCGTGCTCGGGCTCACGCTAGCGCTCTTCGCGGTGAGCTCCGTCACCTGGATGTTCCAGTGGTTCCACGACTTCATCCTCGCGCCCGCCCACATGTCCGCGAAATGGATCTACGTCACCACGGTGGCCTTCAGCATCGGCATCTCCACGGCGATGTTCTATTTCGGCTATCGCTACGTGCCGCGGCGGCGACCGAGCCCCGGCGCCGCCGTGGCGGGAGCGCTGCTGGCCGCGCTCCTGTGGGAGGTCGCCAAGCAGCTCTTCCGCCTCTACATCCGCAAGGTCGGTATCTACGACCAGATCTACGGCCCCTTCGGCGTGCTCATCGCCTTCGTGATGTTCGTCTATTACTCCGCGATCGTCTTCACGTTCGGCGCCGCCTACGTCGCGTCCCTGGACTCGCGCCGCCCCCGGCGGTGACGGCCAAGGCGTGTGGTATGGTGGCGGGCGCTTCTGACTAGGAAGGGGACTCTCATGCTCAAGGGCAAGGCGGCGGTGGTGACGGGGGCGGCGCGGGGCATCGGGCGCGAGATCGCGATGCTGATGGCGTCGCTGGGGGCGCGCGTGGTCGTGAATGACTACGGCGGCTCCGAGACGGGTGGTGGCGAGACCTCGGCCCCCGCGGACGCGGTGGTGAGCGAGATCAGGAAGGCGGGCGGGGAAGCGGTCGCCAACTACGACTCCGTGGCCAGCATGGCGGGCGGGCAGTCCATCATCAAGAGCTGCGTGACCGCCTTCGGACGGGTGGACATCGTCGTCAACAACGCCGGCATCCTGCGCGATCGCATGATCTTCAACATGAGCGAGGAGGAATGGGACGCCGTCATCAATACCCACCTCAAGGGCACCTTCGCGGTGACGCGGGCGGCGGCGCCCATCATGCGGGAGCAGAAGTGGGGCCGGATCATCAACATGACGTCGACCTCCGGGCTCATCGGCAACGTGGGCCAGGCGAACTACGCGGCCGCGAAGCTCGGTATCCTGGGCCTCACGAAGGTGACCGCCCTCGACATGGCGCGCTACAACGTCACCGCGAACTGCATCTCGCCCTTCGCGTGGACACGGATGATCGGCACCATCCCCACCGAGACGGAGGCGCAGAAAGTGCGCGTGGAGAAGATCAAGAAGATGTCGCCCGCCCACATCGCGCCCATGGCCGCCTTCCTCGCCTCCGACGGCGCCAAGGACGTCACGGGCCAGATCTTCGGGGTGCGGGGCAAAGAAATCATGATCTTCGGCCACGAGCGGCCGATCATGCGAGTCCATCACGCCGAGGGCTGGACGCCGGGCCGGATCGCGGAGATGTTCCCCGGCACCCTGCAGCACCACCTCGTTCCCCTCGTCACCTCCGGCCAGTACTTCAACTACGACCCGCTCGTCTAGGAGGGGGGCCGCTTCTTTGTAGAAATCACAACCGGGGCGACGCCGGATTTCCGTTGCGATTCGCGGGCTTGATGTAGTATTCCTGCCATTACGGAAGAGATTTTCATAGCTGCATGAAATTTCCCACTCGCCTTCTGGGTTCGCTTGCCCTCGTCGTGTTCGTCTGCGCGGCGGGCTGCGCGACCGGGCGTCTCGTAGTGCCGATCACCCTCGATGCCTCCACGCTGGCGCGCCCCGCGCGCGTGCAGGACTTCACCAGTCACGAAGCGACCGTGCGCGGTATCGCCGGCATCCTCAACACGACGCTCGGCCTGCCCGTTCCGGAGCACGTCACGGTGTACGTGTACTCATCGCGCTCGGTGTTCGAGCAGGGGTTGGTCAACGACGCGCGCATCTCGCCCGTGCGCGCCGCCGAGCTCAGTGACTTCGCCGTCGGCGTCGGCAAGCGCGGCCAGCTCCTGCTGCACCGCGAGACGAACGATCCGCGCAACTGTGAGTGGCTGCGGCTGCTCGCCCACGAGCTGTCGCACGTGTCGCAGATCGAGCTGGCGCGGGGTGAGGGGCGCGCCGAGCAATGGCTTGCGGAGGGCATGGCGGAGTGGGTCGCCTTCACCGTGCTCGACCGGCTGTCGATCGACACGCTGGCCCGGCGCCGCGCGCTCGCCGCCGCCGTTGCGCGCGCGCATCCGGCGGTGACGGAACGGCGTCTCGACCTCGCCACGCTGGGCTCCCCGCGGGGGTTCACCCTGAGCCATCTGCGTGACGGCTCGGCGTCCACGTATCAGCTCGCCTTCGTGATGACGGACTACCTCATCGCGCGCACCGGCTTCGACCGCGTGGTGGCCTACTTCTCCGCCACCGCGAGCAGCGACCGCGAGCACGCCTTCCTCGACGCGTTCGGGCAGAGCCGCGACGATTTCGAGCGCGAGGTCCTGAATCATCTCTCGCCGGCCGGCCACTAGCGCGCTCGTTCTCGGCGTCATTGCCGTCGTCCTCGCGGCGGCGCAGGGCGCCGGCGCCGGCCCTGACCTTCTCGTGATGTCTGGAGAGATCACGTCGACGAGCGCGGTGGTGTGGGTGCGCGGCCTCCGCGAAGAGGACGTCACGGTGGAGGTATCGGCGGCGGGCGGCGCGCCGGCGGCGAGCGTTCGCGCGCGCGCGACGGCGGGGACGGATCTCGCGGTGAAGGCGGTGTTCGCGAACCTGGCGCCGGCGACGCGCTACCTCTATCGGGCACGCCAGGGCGATGATCGCGCGGCGGGGGAGTTCACCACGGCGCCGGCGCCGGATGATCGCGCGCGCGTGACCTTTCTGTGGTCCGGCGACCTCGGCGGCGGAGGCTTCTGTCGTCCCCTCGAGGGCGGCTATCGCATCTTCGACGCCATGACACGGCGCGCCGCGGACTTCTTCCTCTTCGTGGGGGACACCATCTATGCCGATGTGCCGTGCGACAAGCCGGGCACGGTGCCGCACCCTCAGTCCCCCGCCACGACACTGTCGCAGTATCACGCGCGCCATCGCTATAACCGCGAGGACGCTCCCTACCAGCGATTGCTGGCGCGCATGCCCACGTACGCGATCTGGGACGATCACGAGGTGAGGAACGACTTCTCGGGCCCGACGGAACCCCTCATGCCGGCCGGGCGGCAGGCGTTCATCGACTACTGGCCCCTGATGCCGCCCGCGGACGACCCCACGCGTCTCTACCGCCGTGTGCGATGGGGCCGGCTCCTGGAGGTCTTCATCCTCGACACGCGGCAGTACCGCAGTCCCAACGCCGAGCGTGACGGGCCCGGCAAGACGATGCTGGGGCCGGTGCAGCGCCGATGGCTGGTCGATGCGGTGGTGGGCTCCAACGCGGTGTGGAAGGTCGTGGTCTCGAGCGTGCCGCTGTCGGTGCCGACGGGGCGCACCGCGCGGCGGGACTCGTGGACCGCCGCCGGGGTGTTCGGCGTGCCCGTCGATGACGCCACCGGTTTCGCCACGGAGCGCGATGCCATCCTCAAAGAGCTGCGCGCGCGGAAAGTAAAGAATCTCGTCTTCACCGTGGGAGACGTGCACCACGCGGAGATGATCCGCCACGAGCCGCAGCCTGGGTTCGTGTTCCACGAGCTGGTGGCGGGCCCACTGTCGGCGAGCACGGGGCGGCCGAGGCCTGTCGACGAATCGCTGAACCCGCGCTCGCTCTTCGCCTACGGCGGCATCTACAACTTCGGTGAGGTGACGGTGGACGGGCAGGGGCTCACCGTCCGCTTCATCGACGTCGACGGCACGGTGATGTTCACGCACGCCCTGGTGCCGGAGTGAGCCCGTGCTGAGCTGGACGCGGCGATTCAGCGCGGCGATCTTCCTGCTCGGGGCCGTGCCCTCCGGGTTGGGACCGGCAGGCTCCAGCGTCGCCGCGCGCACACCGGGCGCCCTCGTGACCGTCGCCGAAGTGAGCGCGCACCGCGCCCTCGTATGGGTGCGCGCTTCCGACGCCGCCCCTGTGGTCATCCGGTACGGCGCCGCCAGCGGCGATGCGACCGCGGTGATGGAGACGACGACGTCCCGGGCCCACGACTTCACGGCGCGGGTGCCGCTGGAACGCCTCGCGGCGGGCACCAGATATCAATATGAGGTTCGGGCGGGAGGGGAGCGGCTGACGGGCACGTTCACCACTGCGCCCGCCGCCACCTCCGATACGCCGGTTCGCCTTGCGTGGAGCGGCGACCTCGGCGGCGCCGGCCATTGTCGCGACGTGGAGGACGGATACCGGATCTTCCGCGCCATGACCAGGCGGGCGCCCGACCTCTTTCTCTTCGTCGGCGACACCATCTATGCGGACCATGCGTGCGGTGGCTCGCCGCACCTCGCGGGGGCCAACTACATGGCGTCCAACCTGGAGGAGCTCTACGGCAAGCACCGCTACAACCGCTCCGATGCCGCCCTGCAGGAGTTCTTCCGGCGCACGAGCGTGTACGCGACGTGGGACGATCACGAGGTCGGCAACAATTTCGGCCCCCGCCACGACCTCATGCCGGCGGGGCGCCGCGCCTTCCAGGACTACTTCGCGATCGAAGGCGTGCCGGAGGAGCCCGGCCGCCTCTACCGCTCCGTGCGGTGGGGCAAGCACGTGGACATCTTCATCCTGGATACGCGGCAGTATCGGAGTCCGAACACGGACGCCGATGGCTCCGGCAAGACGATGCTGGGAGCGGCGCAACGACGCTGGCTTCTGGAAGGCGTGAGCGCTTCGGACGCCACGTGGAAGCTCATCGTCTCCTCGGTGCCGCTCGGCATGTTCACGGGGGGCGCCGCCTCCGACTCGTGGTCGAACGCCAACGTGTTCGGCTATCCGCGCGCGGGCAGGGGGTTCGTGCACGAGCGCGACCTGCTGCTGGGCACCCTGCGGACGCGCGGCATCAGCAACGTGGTGTTCGTCTCCGGCGACGTCCACCATGCCGAGCTGCTTCGCCACGAGCCGGCGCCCGGCTTCGTCGTGCACGAGCTCATCGCGGGCCCGCTTGCCGCCCGCCGCGGTTACCCGCGCTTCATCGACCGCTCGCTCGGCTCGCGCTCGCTCGGGTCGCTGGGCTGGGCGCACAACTTCGGTGAGATCGTGGCCGACGGCGCCGCATTGCGCGTGAACATCGTGGACAGCGCGGGCACGGTGCGCGTGGCCGTGCGCGTGCCTGCTGAGGGGCGAGGCGCCCCGATGATTGCGGACCACACAAGGAGGACTCGATGATCGATTTGACTCTGACCATGGCGGAGACGGCCGTACGCGCAGCGCAGGCGAAGGCGCGTGAGCTGGGCAGCCCGATGACGGTCACGGTGGTGGACGAGGCCGGTCGCCTCGTCCTCAGCGCGCGTGGCGACGGTACCGGATTTCTCACTCCCGAGACGTCGCGCGCGAAAGCGACGGCAGCAGCCGCCTTCCGGAAATCGACCACGGAGCTGGGCGAGATGGGGGCGAAGGGTCACGGCTTCTGGGCCGTGGTCCCGACCATCACATCGGAGAAGGTGCTGCCGACGCCGGGCGGCGCGGTGATCATGAAGGGTGGGCGTGCCATCGGCGGCATCGGGTGTGGAGGCGGCACCGGGGAGCAGGATCAGCGGTGCGCCGACGCAGGCGCCGCCGCGGTCGTTTAGCGCGGACTATTCATGAGCGGAGATTGGCTTCGGGGTGCGAGGACCACGTGGATGGTGGCCGATTCGGACCGAGGCTGGCTGGGCTCCATCAACGCGCCGATGTGCGTTGCCAGTTGAGTGGGCAACGGGTCCCTGCACCCCGAAGCCAATCTCCGCTCATGAATAGTCCGCTAGCTATCTAGCGGGGACCGCGCCCGGAATCCACCTGGTCCCACCCTTTTTTGTCAGCGCGCTTGATGGTGCGCCTGCTTTGCCATGCCGTGAGAAGCCAGGCGATGACGGCCGCGGCGCTGATGACAACGCCGGCGTATTCCACGATGCCGGGGGCGTAGCGAAGGTCGATGGTTGTGGCTCCTGCGTCGGTCATCACTTCCAGGTCGGCCATCTCTCCTCGCCGGGTGGGTAGCGGTGTCGATCCCCGGCTCGCCTGCCACAGCGGGTAATAGGCCAGGCCCGTCGGTGTCCAGCCGGCGGCGCGGCTCTCGAGAGTCCAGTGGGTGGACGAGACGGCGCGCGCGGGGGAGAGAGGACGCGCGCGGACGTACATTAGAAAGGGGCCGATGGGTGGGCGGGGCGCGAAGGCCTGATTGTCGTCGAGCATGCGCAGGCGGCCGGTGTCCTCGTCGAGGGTGACCACGACGCTCACGTGGAGCCGGTCGGCGTATCCGTTGAAGGTGGCGGCGTCCAGATCGAGCAGGCGACGGCCGAAGAGGGAATGCCCGTCGAGCTGCTCGACGAGCGTGGTGATGGCGCCCGGGCCCGCCGAGCCACGGTAGATCAGTGCGGCGACGGGCGAGGGGTGCGTGAAGGTGCCGTTGATGATGTCGCGCCCGGCGGTGATTGGTGTGAGCGCCGTGATGTGTGTGTGCGGCCGCCACCACTCCGTGCCATACACGAGCGGCACGCCGGAGCGCAGGAACAGCACGCGCCCGGGCGGAGCGGCCCGAACCGCCGTCCACAGCTCGCCGAGACGCAGGCCTCGCTCGGTGGCGACGTACGCCGGCCACACGCCGGGTCGAGGCCACAGATCCAGCGTGTGATACCACGCGCCGGCGACCGTGAGCGCGGCGACGACGGTCACGGCGCCGGCGACACCCCGAAGCTTGAGACGCCACGTGATCGCCTCCAGACCGACGGCGCCCGCGACGATGAACGCCAGCCACATGGAGTCGAGCACGCGGTCGGCGGGGAGCGAGCGGATGCCGAGGGGCTCGATGACGAGCGCATCCACGCACACCACGGCAAGCATCGTCCACGGCCACACAGAGACCACACGCACCGCGACCGTGCGCGTGAGCCACGCCGCCAGCGCGAAGAGCACCAGCGCGGCCAGGAGCGGGTGGGCCTGCGGCGTCAGGAGCAACGAGTCCACGGTGAGGTCGCGCCACGCGAGCGCGCGCGTGTGAGCCAGGCGCACGAGCAGCGGCACCGTCCAGAAGGCCGTGAGCGCGACCGCGAGCACGAGCGTGACCACCCCCGCGGCCGTTCGCTCACGTCGCTTGCCGGCGCCGAGAACGGCCCCGAGCGCGATCAGCACCGCCGCCGCGGGCAGGTGCGCCGGATGCATCAACGCGATGGCCGCCACCAGTGGCGGCGCCGTCCACGGCAGGCGTCGGCGGCCCTCGATCCACGGCAGGACGGCGAGCATCAGCAGCGGCAGCAGCGACCATCCGAGGCGCGCGGGCGCCATGCCGATGTGCACGCCACCCTCGACCCCGCTCGCGATGTCACCGGAGAGCGTGAGGGCGACGAAGGCGCCCGGCAGCGCCGCCCAGCCCGAGCCGAGCAGGCGGGCGAGCAGCGCGAACATGGTGATGCCGGGCGCCAGGTACGTGAGCCACAGCAATGACTGGTACGCAACCGGTGGCGTGACGACGCCGGCCGACAACGACGGCACCAGCGCACCCAGATAGGAAAACAGCGGCGGATAGAACTGCATCTCGGGATAGCCGGCCCACCAGCCCGGATTCCACGCCCACGGCGCCGGCCCGAAGGTGACGACGTGCCAGAGGCGATAGAGCTGGCCCGGATGATCGTCGAAGACGAGGAGGTCGATGCCCAGCGATGCGAAGGCGAAGGCGGCGCCGTAGGCGAGGAGGAGAATCAGCGGGAGGGCGACGGACGCATTCACCATCCTGGACGATACTGTAAGCCCCGGAGAAAGCTACTTGGTCTCGACGGTCACGCCGTGGATGGGAAGCGTGAAGCGGAAGGTGCTCCCCTCGCCGATTCGACTCTCGGCCCAGATCCGCCCGCCATGGCCATGCACGATGCACTTGGAGATGTAGAGACCGAGTCCCACGCCTCGTCGATCGGTCCTGTTGATCTGCATGAACCGCTCGAACACCGCCTCGAGCTGGTCGCTCGCGATGCCCACGCCCGTGTCACGAACCGAGAACTGCGCGTCATCTCCGATGCGCTCGACACGGACGACGACTTTGCCGTCGACCGGCGTGAACTTGATGGCGTTGCTGAGAAGATTGGTGAGCACCTGGAGAATCCGTGCCGGATCAAACGCCACGAGCCACGAAGGCGGCACGATCTCTGCCCCCACCGAGACCCCGCGTGCCGATGCTTGCGCCTGAAAGCTCTCCACCGCCTCCGTCACGACGTGAGTGGGGTCACCCACCTCACGCGTCACCATCAGCATGCCGGCCTCGATGCTCGCGACATCGACGAGGTCTCCGATCAGACGATCCATCCGCGCCGCAGAGCGCTGAATGCGCTGAGCGTCCGCGAGAACCTGCTCGACATGATCCGCGCACGACACGCCTGTCTCGATGAGCTTCGCGGAGCCGACCACCAGATTGAGCATATTCCGCAGGTCGTGGCTGACGATGCCCAGAAATTCGTCTCGCGTCGCGAGCGCATCGTCGGACCGGGCGCGTTCAGTAGAAAGATCCTTGTCCGTCTCCTCACGCTCGATCGAAAGAAGGGCGACGTGCTCAGCGCGTTCCTCACGCAGGGTTTCGTCCGCGCTGGCTCGCTCCTGTCGCAGGGCGTTGTCTTCCCGCACTCTCTCCTTCTCGATGGTCACGCTCGCCGCGGAGGTTGCCGACTGCCGATCCGTCGTCGCGCGCTCCGCCGCCAGCACGGCGTCGGCGCGTGCCCGAGCCCGGCTGATGACTTCGTCCGCGGTATCGTCGACGGCGGAAGCGCCTTCCGCGAGAGCATCGTCAGCCTTCTCCCGTTCGACACGTAGACTTTCGTCGGTCTGTTCGCGTTCTGAGCGAGGTCCCTCTTCCTCGGTCGGCATGGGTGTCGCGACGCGATCTGCCACGTCAGAAACCGACACGTAACAGCCCGGTGACCAGTTTTTTCACGTGGAAATCTCCGTTGTGATGAAGAGACGTCTCCACCCAGTTCGAGGTGCGCGTGACGGAGCTATCGCACAGGCGTCGTGGGGGCGGGAGAGGAGGTGCGCCAGAGATGAGTTGTTCCGGGGCGATCATCATAGCCGGCGCTTATGATCACCCGACGTGGCGGGCGACGGTAGTGGACCTTGGTCCAATCGAAGGACGAGGGCTGGGCGTCGAAGCCGAAGGTGTGGTAGAAGTAACTGAAATGTCTGGCGGCGCGGCGTCCTCGGCGCCGGACACATCCCAAGACAGGAGCGATGAGACATGCCGGTGATGGTACGGATTCCGACGCCGCTGCGATCGGTGACCAAGGGCAACGCGCAGGTGGAAGCCAAGGGCGACTCCGTGGACCAGGTCCTCGCCGATCTCGACCGCCAGTTCCCCGGGCTCAAGGAGCGGCTCGTCGACGAGACGGGTGCCCTGCGACGCTTCATCAACATTTACGTGAACCAGGAGGACATCCGGTTCCTGCAATCGGGCGCCACCGCGCTCAAGGACGGCGACGAGGTCTCGATCGTGCCCGCGATCGCGGGAGGCCGCTGACGCCGATGAACCGGATGTCTCAGCGGGTGCAGGGCTTCACCGAGTCCGTCATCCGTGAGATGACGCGCGTGGTGAACCAGCATGGCGGCGTCAACCTCGCCCAGGGGATGCCGAACTTCCCGCCGCCGCAGGAGGTCCTGGACGCCGCGCATCGGGCCATCGACGGCGACTTCCACCAGTACGCGATCACGTGGGGCACCCCCTCCCTGCGCCGCGCCATCGCCGACAAGTACCGGACGTTCTACGGCATGGCGATCGAGCCCGACCTGCACGTGACCGTGTGCTGCGGCGCCACGGAGACGATGCTCTCCACGCTGCTCGCCGTGCTGAACCCGGGCGACGAGGTCGTCATCTTCGAGCCCTTCTACGAAAACTATGGGCCGGGTTGCATCATCTCAGGTGCCATCCCGAAGTTCGTGCCGCTGGAGCCGCCCCACTTCACGTTCGATCCCGACCGTCTCGAGCAGGCCGTCACGCCGCGCACGAAGGCGATCGTCTTCAACAGCCCGAACAACCCGACGGGCAAGGTCTTCTCGCGCGCCGAGCTGCAGCTGATCGCGGACCTGTGTCTGAAGCACGACCTGCTCGCCATCACCGACGAGATCTACGAGCACATCGTGTACGACGGGCTCGGCCACACGCCCATCGCGACGCAGCCCGGGATGGCGGAGCGTACCATCACCATCTCGGGCATCTCGAAGTCGTACTCGGTGACGGGGTGGCGCGTGGGCTACGCGGTGGCGCCGCCCGACATCAGCGTGGGCATCCGCCGCGCCCATGATTTCGTCACCGTGGGCGCTCCCCACCCGCTGCAGGAAGCGGCGGTGACGGCGCTGCGGCTGCCGGACTCCTACTACGTCTATCTCAGAGAGTCGTACCAGGCGCGTCGCGATCTGCTGTGGGGGTACATCGAGAGCGCCGGCTTCGTGGCGTGGAAACCGCAGGGCGCGTACTACATCCTCACCGACGTCGCTCACTTCATGAAGCAGGTGGGGATCGACGACGACACGGCCTTCGCCATGTATCTCATCAAGGAGGTCGGCGTGGCCACGGTGCCCGGCTCCTCGTTCTATGCGCACCGTGAGCTCGGCCGCACGAAGATTCGCTTCTGCTTTCCGAAGACGGACGACATGCTCCGTGACGCGGGAGAGCGCCTCCAGAAGCTCCGCACGCTTGCCGGCTGAGCAGTCACGCCAGGCCGCGCAGGCCATCTGGCAGGCGGCCCTGGCGGCGGGCGACGTGACGCCGCTTCTGGAGCGTCACCTCCACCTGGACGGCTCGCGGCTCACCGCCGGTACCCTCGACGTCGACCTCGACACCGTCGATCGGCTCATCGTTCTCGGCTGTGGAAAGGCGGGCGCGTCCATGGCCCGCGCCGTGGAAGAGCGGCTGGGTGATCGCGTGCGCGACGGGTTCGTGGTCGTGAAGGACGGCTACGCCATACCGACGCGACGGATCCGCGTGGCGGAGGCGGGTCATCCCGTCCCCGATTCGCGAGGAGTCGCCGCCTCCCGCGAGCTGCTCGCCGCCGCCGGCGCCGCCGGCCCGCGAGACCTCATCATCTTTCTCGTCTCGGGCGGAGGCTCCGCGCTCACGCCGGCGCCCGCGCCTCCGGTGACCCTGGACGAGAAGCAGGCCATGACGCGCGCGCTGCTCGCCGCGGGCGCGACCATCGGCGAGCTGAACACCGTGCGCAAGCACCTCTCGCTGCTCAAGGGCGGCCAGCTTGCGCGGGCGGCGGCGCCCGCGCGCGTGCTCACGCTCGCCCTGTCCGACGTCATCGGCGACCCGCTGGACGTGATCGCCTCCGGACCCACCGCGCCCGACGCTACTACCTTCGCCGACGCCCTCGAGGTGCTGCAGCGTCGCGCGGTGATGGATGCGGCGCCGGCCGCGATCGTGGCGCGCCTGAAAGCCGGCGCGCGTGGCGAGATCGCGGAGACGCCGAAGGCGGGTGATCCGGCCTTCGCGCGCGTCACGAACCTCGTCATCGGCAACAACGCCCTCGTCGTCGATGCCGCCGTGGCCCGCGCGCGCGCGCTCGGATACGCGCCCACGTTGCTCACGCGCACCCTCGAAGGCGAGGCGCGTGAGGCCGCGCGGTTGCTCGTGGCGCACGCGCGCACCTTGCCCGGCCGCGCATGCCTGGTGGCGGGAGGCGAGACGACGGTGACCGTGCGCGGCCGGGGGCGGGGTGGCCGCTGTCAGGAGTTCGCGCTGGCGGCGGCGCGCGAGATCGCCGGCAGTGAGGACGTCGTGATACTCGCTGCCGGCACTGACGGCACCGATGGTCCTACCGACGCCGCCGGCGGTCTCGTCGACGGCTCGACGATCACACGGATCGCGGCCGGGGGGGGCGACGCGGCCACGGCGCTCGACGACAACGACGCGTATCGCGCGCTCGGTTTGGCAGGGGATTTGATCACGACGGGTCCGACCAATACGAACCTACTCGACGTGTACCTCGTGCTGCGAAACGGTGCCTAAGGAGTAAGCGAAGCGCTCTAAGTTCTTGAAACTTCGTCGGCGCGCATCGGTTCCACACACGGTTATCCACGGCTCGTCTACAAGGTCGGTGGAAAACTTTGGCGCCGGACGCGCGTGTTATCCTTGCACGGATGTCGCACGATAACCTGGTCGGACTCCTTCCCTCGCAGCTGGAAGCCCTCGCTGTCGAGCTCGGCGCTTCGCGCTATCGCGGCCGCCAGCTCGCCACCTGGCTCTACCGCAAGGGCGTCTACGAGCTCGACGCAATGTCGGACCTACCGAAGGACTTCCGCGCCGCACTCGCCGAGCGCGCGATGGTGGCGCTGCCCGAGCTGGAGCGCCAGACCCCGTCGCAGGACGGCAGCCGCAAGCTCGTCTTCCGCCTCGAGGACGGAGGCCGGGTGAGCTCGGTGATCATGCCGGACGACGGCCGGATCACTCTCTGTCTCAGCACGCAGGTCGGCTGTGGCTACGGCTGCGCCTTCTGCTTCACGGGCACCATGGGCCTGGACCGCAACCTGAGCGCGGCGGAGATCGTGGGCCAGCTCCTCGTCGCCAACCAGGTGCTGGAGGCCGGCGAGCGCGTCACCCACATCGTGTTCATGGGCATGGGCGAGCCGCTCGCCAACTACGCCGCCGTCGTGCAGTCGCTGCGCGTCTTCACCGACGGCAAGCTCGGCCTGGGGTACTCGCCACGGCGGATCACCGTGTCCACCGTCGGCCTCGTGTCCGGCATCGAGAAGCTGGCGCGCGAGGGGCTGCGCGTGAACCTCGCCGTGTCGCTGCACGCCGCCTCCGACGACGTGCGCGAGCGGTTGATGCCCGTGAACAAGTCGTGGAACATCGCGGCCCTCATGGCCGCTCTCAAGAAGTACCCGCTGGCGCCACGGCAGCGGATCTTCTTCGAGTACGTCATGCTCGACGAGGTGAACGATTCTCCCGAGCAGGCGCGCGCGCTCGCCCGGCTGCTGCGCGGCCTGCCGTCGAAGGTGAACCTCATTCCGTTCAATGACTGGGAAGGCGCGGCGTACGGCCGTCCCCCCCTCGCGCGTATCCTGGCCTTCCAGTCCATCCTGCTCGACGCCGGCGTCACCACCACCGTGCGCTGGAGCAAGGGCGAGGACATCGGCGCTGCCTGCGGCCAGCTCAAGGAGCCGGTCGTGGAAGCGGCGCGATCGATCGCGTGAGCGACGAGGAGAGGGAGCGCGAGTGAGCGAGGCAGCGATCGGCATCATCGGGGGCAGCGGGCTCTACGAGCTCGAAGGAATGTCCGACGTGCGGTGGCGCAGCGTGCGTACGCCGTTCGGCGACCCCTCCGACGACTACTGCGTGGGGACGTTCGACGGCCGGCGCGTGATCTTCCTGCCGCGCCACGGGCGGGGCCACCGGCTCACGCCGAGCGAGCTCAACTTCCGCGCCAACATCTGGGGCCTGAAGTCGCTCGGCGCGGAGTGGGTGCTGTCCGTGTCGGCGGTGGGCAGCATGAAGGAGACGATCCACCCCCTCGACCTCGTCATCCCCGACCAGTTCTTCGACGCCACCCGGCGGCGCATCGGCAGCTTCTTCGGCGACGGCATCGTGGCGCACGTCGGCATGGCAGAGCCCGTGTGCGGTGTGGTCGCGGCCACGCTGGCCAAGGCCGCGCGCGCGACGGGCGCGGCCGTCCACAACGGCGGCACCTACGTGTGCATCGAGGGCCCGCAGTTCTCGACGAAGGCGGAGTCGCGCATCTATCGGAGCTGGGGCGTCGACGTCATCGGCATGACGAACATGCCGGAGGCGAAGCTCGCGCGGGAAGCCGAGCTCTGCTATGCCACGCTCGCCCTCGCCACGGACTACGACGTCTGGCACGAGACGCACGACGCGGTGTCAGTGGAGAGCGTCATCCAGAATCTGCTCAAGAACGTCGCCACCGCCAAGGAGGTCCTGCGCCGCGTGATCCCCGCCATCGCCGGCCCCCGCACGTGCGAGTGCCCCACGCTGCTGCAGAACGCCGTCATCACGAGTCCGGCCGCTTTCCCCCATGCCACGCGCCGGCGCCTCGACCTGCTCATCGGCAAATACTTTCCGATGAGCGCCAACAAGTCGCCGAAGGCCCACGCCTCGCAGCCGAAACGGGCGAAGAGTGGCTGAGCG
>JBKKCN010000697.1:0-3112 GCA_046712525.1 Candidatus Rokuibacteriota bacterium | reverse complement strand
CGAGCTCGGTCACGCCCGCTTCGTCCACCCCGAGCCGCATCACGGCGGCCACGTGGGAGTCGATTCAGTAGTGGCAGGAGTTCGCCGCGGAGACGGCGGTGGCGATGAGCTCGCGCTGCAGCGGTGTGAAACGCCCCCGCTGCATGAGCGCGCGCGAGCGGTTCCAGTTCGCCTCCAGGTAGCCCGGCACGTGGGCCATGCAGCGCCAGATGTTCGACAGCGAGGTGGCGCCGAACACGGTCTGCTCCCTCGCCAGGATGGCGTCACAGATCTCCCGCGCGCGCCCCGTGATCTGCGCCGGATCGGCGAAGCGAATCGTGCTCATGGCGTTCCCTCAGGGCGCGGCCGGTCGAGACCGAGGTGGGCGGAGCGGATGCGCGGGTCCACCGCAAGGCCGGCGCTGGTGCCGGAGCCTACCACGCGCCCGGTCTCCAGCACGTAGCCGCGCGCGGCGCGGCGGAGCGCGCTCCGCACGTTCTGCTCCACGAGGAGGATGGCCACCCCTTCGGCATTGACGCGGCGAACGACGGCGAAAATCTCACGGGCGAGGAGCGGCGCCAGTCCCAGTGACGGCTCGTCGAGCAGGAGCATCTTCGGCTGCGCCATGAGCGCGCGCGCGATGGCGAGCATCTGCTGCTCGCCGCCGGACAGCGTGCCCGCCCATTGTCGCCGGCGCTCCCGGAGCACCGGAAAGAGCTGGTACGCCGCCTCCAGCCGCTCACCGATTGTTCGACGAGGAACCGTATGGGCGCCCACGAGGAGGTTGTCGAGCACGGTGAACTCCGCGAACACTTCGCGCCCCTCGGGCACGTGGCCGAGCCCCGCCGCCACGATGGCGTCCGCGCTCCAGCGCGTGACGTCCTGCCCGTCGTAGAGCACGCGCCCGCGCGCCGGGCGCACGAGCCCGGACACCGCACGCAGCGTGGTCGATTTGCCGGCGCCGTTGGCGCCCAGCAGCGTCACGATCTCCCCCGCGCCCACGCTCAGCGACACCGCCTCCAGCGCGCGGCGGTTGCCATACGAGACGCTGACGTCCCTCAGCTCAAGCGTCGGCGTCATCGGTCCCCAGGTACGCGTCCACCACCGCGGCGTCGGCGGCGATGTCGCGCGGCTTGCCCTCCGCGATCTTGCGGCCGTCGTGGAGCACGGCCACGCGATCGGAGATCCCCATCACCATCTCCATGTCGTGCTCGACGAGCAGGATGGTGAGTGAGCGCTCGTCGCGGACGCGGCAGATAAGCTCCATGAGCGTGCGTGTCTCCGTGGAGTTGAGCCCGCCCGCGGGCTCGTCGAGCAGGAGCAGCCGGGGGTCGGAGGCGAGCGCGCGCGCCATCTCCAGCCGCTTCTGGCTGCCCAGCGGCAGGCTGCCCGCCTCCGTGGCCGCGGCCTCCCCGAGGCCGACGCGGGCCAGCAGCTCGCGCGCCCGTTCACGCGCGGCGTCTTCCTCGGCGCGCACGCCGGGCAGGCCGAGGGCGGCGCTGAAGAGCGAGCGGCGCAGCCGCGCGTGGCCGCCCACCAGCACGTTGTCGAGGGCGGTGAGCTGCTTGAAGACTTCCGTGTTCTGAAAGGTGCGCCCCACGCCGCGCCGCGCGATGCCGTGCGGCGACAGCCGCAGCAGGTCGGCGCCGTCGAAGACGGCGCGGCCGGAGGTAGGCCGATAGAGCCCCGGGAGCACGTTGTAAACGGTGGTCTTGCCGGCGGCGTTGGGGGCGATGAGCGCGAAGATCTCTCCCTCACGCACCTCGAAGCTCACGCCGGAGAGCGCCGCGAGCCCGCCGAACGTGATGGAGAGATCCTCGACGCCGAGCAGCGCCGCCGTCACTCGGACTTGAGCCAGTCCGTCAGCTGCCTGAAGCGGCCCTTGTCCACGCGCACCCAGAACCCCTGCCGCTGCGTCTCGTGATCGGCGCCGATGGTCACCGGCGGCAGGATGCCACTCTCGAACCCCTTGATGGCCTCCAGCGCGGTCACGAGCGAGTCACGCGTGAGATTCTTCCCGGCGCGCCTGGCACCTTCCGTGAAGAGCATGGCGGCAAAGTAGCCGGAGAGCGAGTACCGGTTCGGCTCGTTCTTCGGAAAATACTTCGCCATCGCCTCGCGGTACGCCTTCATGCCGGGCAGATCGGAGGCGGCGGGATCCGGCCACAGCGACAGCCCCTCCACGCCTTCCGACGCGTCTCCCGCGAGGCCGAGATAGCGCTCGTCCGTGAGCGGGCCCGCGGACACCATGACGGTGTCGGTCCAGCCGATCTTCTGGCGCTCCTTGATCGCCTGCGCGCCGGGGCCCGGCGTGAGAACGAGGAACACGACCTCCGGCTTCGCCGCCTGCAGCTTGGCGATCTGCGCGCTCACGTCGTTGGCGCCGCGCTTGACGGGCTCCATCGCGGTGAGCTTGAGGCCGTGGCGGCCAAGGTCCTTCTCGAAGGCGGTGAGGAACGCCTTGCCGTACTCGTCGTCCTGGTAGAGCGCCGCGAAACTCTTGAGCTTCCGCTGGCCCACGAGATAGTCGATCATCATCTTCGACTGTCGATCGTAGAGCGTCATGCCGCTGAAGACGTACTTCTTGCCGCGCGTGATGGGCGAGCCCTGGAACGGAAACAGCAGCGGCACGCGGTTCTCTTCCAAGTAGTCGAGCGTCGCGACCACCGGAGGCGTGCCCTGGGGCGCGATGACGGCGAAGATCCTGTCCTGCTCCACGAGCTTGCGCGTGTTGGCGACGGCATCCTGCGGCTTGTAGCCGTCGTCGTAGTACACCGTGCGGATCTTGCGGCCGTGAATGCCACCGGCGTCGTTGATCACCTTGAAATAGAGATCGACGCCGAACTTCGTCGCCTGCTCGCCGGTGAATGCCAGCGGCCCCGTGAAGGAGTTGGAACAGCCGAGCACGATCTCGCTGTCGGTGACGCCCTGCTGGGCGGCGGCGGGCAGCACGGTCGTCAGGGCCACGAGCGCGGCCAGGATGGAAACAGTCAATCGCATAAAGGTCCTCCTCTGTATTTCCGTTAACTCGCGGCGGTGGGGCGGGGTGCGCGTCGCGGCAGCGCGTGCGCGATGCCTCGGGGCATGAAGAGCGTGGTGGCGATCAGGAGGGCACCGAAGATGAGCGGGCGGT
>JBKKCN010000696.1:0-4446 GCA_046712525.1 Candidatus Rokuibacteriota bacterium | reverse complement strand
GCCTCGAAGGGCCCCCTACACCCCGAACGCTCGGAAGCGTCCCGGGAAACCCGGGACGCTCCTCGATACCCGCTGGTGGCTACTAGCGCGCTGCGGTTTTCAGCGAGGTGCGGACGTCGTCGACTTGCTGGTGGAAGGGTTTGCCGCCGGGCGCGGTCATGGGTGTTTGGTCGGCGAGCGTGGTGTGCAGCTCCACGAAGCTCGGGCCTTCCGCGGCCAGTAGCGATGGCAGCCGGCGCTTCAGCTCGTCGAGCTCCCCGATGGCGACGGCGACCCGATAGCCGGCGGCGCGGGCCATCGTCACGAAATCCACGGTGAGGCCGCCGGGCGTTTCTTGCGCACCGGAGGTGTGATACACGCCGTTCTTGAAAAGAAAGTGGACGAGGTTGCGCGGGCGCGCGCCCGCCACCGTGGCCAGCGAGCCGAGCTGCATCAGCAGGGAGCCGTCGCCATCGAAGACGAGCACGCGGCGCTCGGGGCGCGCAAGGGCGAGGCCAAGCCCGAGCGAGGAGGCGCCCCCCATGAAGCCCACACAGCCGACGGACAGGTCGTCGGGGGCGATGGTCCGCCACGCCGGTGACGTGGTCATGGTGGGGATGCAGACGGCGTCGCCGCGCGCAGCGGCGATGGCGCGCAGGGCGTCTTCGGGCTTGATGGCCATCTCAGCTCGTCTCCAGGCCCACCAGCACGACGGCGGGACCCCGGCGCTGTCGGCTCAGGCGGTAGTACTCGGGGATGAGGTGCACGTCGTTCGGTCCTTCCAGCCGGGCGTGGGGGACGCCGAAGGTGTCGAGGAGCGGCTCGCAGAAGCGGACCATCGAGTGGCGCGACTCGCGCGGGTCCTTGTCCTTCTCGCGACTCAGCAGGCCGATCATGTAGAAGACGGGGACGCGTCCGTCCATGGCGACGCCGCGCAGGGTGTTCACCGAGGCATAGAGGCCGGCGTGCTGGATCATGAGCATCACGGGCTCGCCGCCCGCGTAGAGGCCGGCCGCGATCGTGACCGCCTCGTCCTCGGTGGCGCAGGTGACCACACGCAGCGCCTGCTCCTTGTCGAGGGCCGCCAGCACCGTTTTCTGGTGCGTGTCGGGAACGCTGAGGATCCAGCCGAGATGGTCGTGAGCGGAGGCCGCCCACCCTTCGGCCGCGCGGGCGGCACGCGCCTCGCGAAAGGTGTCCTTCAGGGTGTCGATCACGAGCGACGCTGGTATCGATTCAGGCATGCCGTCCTCCGGTACGATGAAATCGGCCTATGCTAATCGAGTCCGAGTCCCTCAGGTAGTGTGGAAATTTTCCCCACTCGAAGCGGTGAGGCCTTGTCCGAGTTGAGCACGCTGATACCATCGCTCACGCATGGCGCATCGCCCGCCGCACCTCCCCGCGCCGATGCCACCGGACGAGACGGCGGCGCGCCTGGCCGCCATCGTCGACTCCTCCGATGACGCCATCATCAGCAAGACCCTCGACGGTGTCATCACGTCTTGGAATCGCGCCGGTGCCGAGACGCGGACGTGCGCCTCCGCGCCGCCGCCCGCGACATCCTGGAAGGCTGGGACCCCCACGTGCTCGTCTCGGACATCGAGATGCCGGAAGAGGACGGCTACACCTTTCTGCGCAAGGTGAGGGCGGGCAAGGCGACGCGGTCGAAAACGCCCGCCGTCGCCCTCACCGCCTACGGCCGGTCGGAGGACCGCATGCGCACCCTCGCCGCCGGCTTCAACTTCCACCTCTCGAAGCCCGTCGATCCCGCCGAGCTGTCCCGGGTCATCGCCAACCTTGCGGGCGGCCCACGTAGGCCCAGACGGCCGCGTGATGCCTCAGAAGTAGGTGTTACCGAGCAGTGAGATCGGTGCCTCAAAACTCTGTTACCCACGGGCCACCTCCGCTTGGGGTCGGGAATTGTCGGCTAACTTCCACAGCGTGTCGAGCGTGCGCTCGATCTCCGCGGCGAGGGCGATTGGATCGAGCGCCTGGTGTTGCGCTTCGAGCGCGTGGTGCTGGGCGGGCGTGAGGACACCGGCCGTGACGAGGCGCTGATAGGGCGTGCGCGCGGCATCGTAGCGTTTGATCACCTTGCCGCCGACGCGGTGCTTACTCAGGAGCTTGCGTACCGGCCGGAAGAAGTTGAGCTGGAGGCGAAGGCCGCGGTAGAGCCGCTGGAGGACCGCGAAGGCCGCCCGCGAGCTGTAGCGGTCGTAGCCAACGAGCCGCCGGACGACGAGGCCGTTGCGCTGCTCGACCCACGCCTGATCGTTCTTGCGATAGGGGCGCCCGCGCGTGAAGGCGATGCCGTGGCGACGACACCACGCCAGGAGCCGGTCGTTGATGAACTCGCTGCCGTTGTCGCTATGCCATGCGCGGAGCGGCATCGGCAAGCGCTCCCGAACGTGATGCACCGCACCGCCGACCCGCACCTGCCCCATCCCCCAGACGATTTCGAGTTCCGTCCACGTGGTCGCCACGTCGACGGCGACCAGCGTCGCGAGGTGGAAGCCGGCCGTGGATTCGCCACAGTGCAGGACGAGGTCGCCTTGCACCGCGCCGGGCGCGACCCCGGTCCACTCGCTCCAGGTGCGCAGCGGGATCTGCTGGCGCAGCGCGGTGGCCGCCGGACTGGCGCGATAGGGCAGACGCCCGCGCTGCCGCCGAAGGGGGCGAAGCAGGCGCTCCAATGTGGCGGGGCTCGCCGTCAGCAACGCCGTGCGCACACCGGTCGTCACGACCAGGCCATGATGCCGTTCCAACGCCTGCAGCAGGATCGGCAGGACCGGCGCGAGCAACTTACCGCAGAGGCGGTTACTCGCGGTCCAGACACGTTCCAGGGCCGGCAGCAACTCCGGCCCGTAACGCCGGGGCCGGCCGGGGCCGCGGCGGGTCGACCGCACCCGGCGCCCCAGACAGCGGATCGCCGCCTTTCGGTGCATGCCCGTCGCCCGGCAGTACTCGTCCAGCAGCCCACCTCGTTTGCTCTTGGTCGCCTGCTGGTACCGCGGGCGTAGTGCCTCGGCGTACTCCCGTCGCGCGCGTTCGGTCACGAGGCCTCCTTTCCGGTGCTTTCGGTAACACCGGTTTTGAGGCATCACCCTCCGTTTCGGTAACACTTGTTTTGAGGGCGATCGGGCCGTTGCCGTTCCTCGCCGACGGTGATACGATACAGACGCTTCCGAATGCCCGCGCTCACCCGTTCGACTGCGAAACCTGGCCGGGGCTCTCACGAGTCTTGCGTGCCGACGAGCCGAGAGGAGCCTAGATGCAGGTGACGGCGTTCTCCACTCCCAACTTCCGCGATTGGCGCTGGCGCATCGTCAGCTACGCCGGTGAGACCATCGAGGAGTCGTCCGAGGTGTTCACGACCATCGCCACCGCCGTCGCCGACGGCACCAAGCGCCTCGGCAAGCTCAACATCGTCGACCGCTCGGTGCCTGCGCGCGGTTATCGTTCCACCTCACACCTGCGCAGCCGCTCGTAGTGGGCCGCGCAACCACGGCGGCGAAGATCGAGGTCATCGAAAACCAGATCGAGCCCGCCCTCAAGGCCCTCAAGAAGCAGATGCTCAAGGACGGCGTCTTTCAGGAGATGAAGCGCCGAGCCTTCTACGAGAAGCCCTCCGTCAAGCGCAAGCGAAAGCAGGCGGCCGCCCGCAAGAAGCGCCGCAAGGCGCTCAAGCGCGCGAGCGGCTTCGAGGACCGCGACTAGCCTTCCGCACCGTTCGCTGGCACATGCGTTGCTGCCGACACCGGTATGCCGCGCGCAATCTGGAAGGGTGCGATCTCCTTCGGGCTGGTGACGATCCCGGTCGGCCTCTACTCCGCCGTGGAGAGCCGGGGCGAGCTGCACTTCCGGCAGCTCCACGCCAAGGACGAGAGCCCCATCGACTACAAGCGCTTCTGCGTCGAGGAGGACGTCGAGGTTCCCTGGAAGGAGATCGTCAAGGGCTACGAGCACCGCAAGGGTGAGTTCGTCGTCCTCACCGACGAGGACTTCGCCAAGGCCCGGGTGCCTGCCACGCAGACCTTCGAGATCCGCGACTTCGTTCCCCGCAGCGACATCGACGGCCGCTACTTCGAGCATCCGTACTGTCTCGCTCCCGCGAGCAAGAGCGCCACGAAGGCGTACGGCCTGCTGCGCGACGCGCTCGCGGAGAGCGGACGCGTGGGCATCGGCAAGGTGGTGCTGCGCCAGCGCGAGCATCTCGCCGCCTTGCAGCCGTCAGGGTCCGCGCTCGAGCTGACGACCTTACGCTTCGCGGACGAGCTCCGAACGCCGAAGGACCTCGATCTGCCGAGTACCGGCAAGGGCTGGACGAAGAAGGAGATGGCCCTCGCCCGCAGCCTCATCGACTCGCTCGCTTCCGAGTGGAAGCCGGAGCAGTACGAGGACGAGTACGAAGCGGTACTGCGCGACATCATCGCGAAGAAGGCCGCCGGCGAACCCATCAAGGCGCCG
>JBKKCN010000695.1:0-2728 GCA_046712525.1 Candidatus Rokuibacteriota bacterium | reverse complement strand
TCAGGCCTCCTTGGTTCGCGGTTGTTATACACCGATTTCGTCGAAGAAGGCCGCGATGACGCCCTGCTGCGGATTGCCCTCGGCGTCGCGCACCACGAGCTCGAGCTTGCGACCGCCGAGCACGCCCCCCTTGGCGTTGACCTCGTCGATGGCGATGACGAGGCCGCGGCGAATGGCTTCGCCGGAGGCGGCGGAGCCGCCGGAGACGGCGGCCGCGAGTCCCACCTTCACGGGCGACTGCTGGGCGCTGAGGGGGGGCGCGGCAAGAGCGGCGATGACCACGGCGAGCACGGTGAGTGCACACGAAACGCGCTTCATTCAAGCCTCCTTGGTTCGCGGTTTGTTATACACCGATTTCGTCGAAGAAGGCCGCGATGACGCCCTGCACCTCCGCGCGGTGGGACCGGTTCGGAAAGTGCGAGCCACCCGCCACCACGTGCAGCCGCGCGCTGGGAATCGTCTGCGCCACCCGCCGCGACATCTCCGCCGTGGGGAAGTGATCGACCTCGCCCGCGATCACCTGTACCGGACAGCGGATGCGCGCACACTCGGCCACCCACTCGGCGCGGGAGTACGTCTCGTCCAGCAGCGCCAGCAGGGAGGCCACGCCGTGCTGGCGCAGCGGCGCCGTGAGCGCCGCGTAGCGCTCCGGCCGCGCCTTGATCCGCGCCAGCGTCGCCTCTCCCATGCGCAGGCGGACGTTGGCGTCGTAGTACTCCTCGAAGCGGCCGGCCTCCACCAGCGGCCGGTGCGCGCGCCACCACGCCTTGTCGGGCTCGATGGGCGCGTACGGGGGCCCGCTCACGGAGATCACCGCGCGCACGCGCCTCGGGGCGTGCACGGCGGCCCACAGCGAGAGCGCGCCGCCCATGGAAGCGCCGCCCCAGACGGCGTGCTCGATGCCCAGGTCATCGAGCCACAGCAGCACATCCTCGAGCTTCCGGTCGTACGTGTAGTCCTCCACGCGCTCGAACTTCGTCGAGCCGCCGTGGCCGCGCGTGTCGGGAAGGAGGACGCGCAGGCGCGGAAAGAACGGCTCGAGGTCGGCCACCATGTACGACGAGTCCTCCACGGAGCCGCCGTGGATCCAGATCACCGGGGATCGGGAGGCATCGCCCTTCTCGAGCCAGTGCAGCCGGACGCCGTTGGGCAGCAGTCGGTCAGGCAGGGCGCAGGCTCAGACGGTCTTCAGACGCTCGAAGCGCCGCGCGAATACCGACATCGAGTAGGTGCAGATCCAGTACACGACGGCGATGAAGAGGTAGAGCTCGAAGGGCCTGATCTCGCGGTTGTTGACGATCTGCGCCGCCTTCGTGAGATCGAGGTACCCGATGATGGAGGCGAGCGACGTGTCCTTGAAGAGCACGATCATCTGCGTCACGAGGGCGGGCACCATGTTGCGCAGCGCCTGCGGCAGCACCACCCACGCCATGCTCTGCGTGCCTGTCATGCCGAGGGCGGTGGCCGCCTCCACCTGCCCGCGCGGCACCGACTGCACGCCCGCGCGCACGATCTCGCCGAAGTAGGCCGCTTCGAAGATCACGAAGGCGGTGAGCGCGACCCCGTACTCGGGAATGGGCAGGCGCAGGAGCTGCGGGATCACGAACCAGATCCAGAAGATCACCATCACGAGGGGCACGCCGCGGAAGAACTCGACGTAGATCGTCGCCGGCACCCGGATCCAGCGGGACTGGGCCAGGCGCGCGAGCCCGATGAAGATGCCGAGCAGAAAGCCGAGCACGATGGCGGGGATGGCCAGACGCAACGTCCCGCCCGCGAAGGAGCCGATGCCGATGAGCCCCTGCATGATCAGGAACTGGAAGTTGTTGGCGATGACGGAAAAGCTCACGGGCCTGCTCCGACGCGGGCGATCAACCCCGGAATGGCGTAGCGGCGCTCCACCTTCGCCATGATCGTCGCGATGGACAGGCAGAGCGCCAGGTAGATGAGCGTCCCCGCCGTGAGCGCCTCGATGGCCTTGGCGGTGTAGGTCTCGATCTGGCGCGTCTGGAAGGTGAGCTCGGCGACGCTGATCGTGAGCGCCACCGACGAGTTCTTCAAAAGATTGAGCGACTCGTTGGTGCCCGGGGGCACGATCAGGCGCAAGGCGACGGGCAGGATGATCATGCGGTACGCCTGGAAGACGGTGAGGCCGATCGCCTGCGCGGCCTCGAACTGCGTTTTCGGGATCGACTGGATGCCGGAGCGGATGACCTCCGACATGCGGGCGCCGTGATAGACGCCGAGCGCGACCGTGGCCGCCCAGAACTCCAGGCTGTGGCCGAAGAGCCAGTCCTGCACGGCGCGCGGCAGCACGCCGGGCACGCCGAAATACCAGAAGAACATCCACACCAGCAGCGGCACGTTGCGGAAGAACTCGACGTAGAAGACCGCGAGCGCGCGCAGCGGGAAGAACCGCACCGTGCGCAGGGCACCGGAGACGATGCCCAGCGTCACCGCGAGCAGCCACGCCAGCGCGGATATCTCCAGCGTGGTGAGAAGGCCCTGGAGCAGCCAGCTACCAGACTGGCCGCTCCAGAGCACGCTCCAGTTGAACGTGTAGCTCAGGCTACTTGCCGATCTGCTTCAGGAGGTACGCCTTCACCTGCGGCGTCAGGGCATACGGCACCTCGCCCTTGGGGCCGAACCACTTGTCGTAGATCTCGAAGTACTTGCCCGACTCGAAGCCCTGCTTGAGGCCGGCATCCACGGCCGCCTTGAACTTGGC
>JBKKCN010000694.1:0-3098 GCA_046712525.1 Candidatus Rokuibacteriota bacterium | reverse complement strand
GTCATCCCGCCGGGATGTCGTCAGCGTGACGGTGCCGTTCCCCGTGATGCTCTGCGCGGCGTTGCTCACGAGATTCTGCACGACCCGGAGCAGTGCGTCCGGATCGCCGGAGATCGGCGGCACAGGCGCGAGGTCCTTGACGAGGGCGATGCGGTCGTTGTCCAGTAGCGGCCGGGCCGCCTCGAGGGCCACTTCGGTCAGGTCTACCGGCTGCACCCGCAGATCGGCAGCGTCGGGAGCGTCGGAGAGGCGGCCCAGCAGCCCCTTCATCCTGTCCACGGTCCTCGCCAGCGTGCGCACCGCATCCCGCTGAAATTCAGGGTCGTCGAAGTGCTTGAGGGCATTGCTGCTCAGCATCGAAAGGGCCGCGATCGAGTTCTTGAGGTCGTGCATCACGAACGACGTGAGGCGATGGAACGCCTCGAATTCCCGGGCCCGTGTGAGCGTCTCGGAGAGCTGGGCGGTGGCCAGGGCTGCGGCCCCCTGCTGGGCCACCGTCGCCAGGAACTCGATGTCCTCGCCGGTGTAGGGGGTGCCCGTCCGCTCGGGGCCAACGAGCATGACCCCACCCACCCCGCCCCGCCAGGGCAGTGGGACGAGGACGGCGCCCTGACCGAACGCCTCCATCGCGGCTGGCTCCATGCCGGTACCCCGGCACGCGTCGCCGAGGAGCTGCGGTGCGTGCGCCGGGGTCACCATGGCGAGCAGCGACGAGTCGGCAGCGAGGGCCGAGTCCGGACGTTTGAGGCCGAGGGCGGCCACCGGATGATAGCGGCCATCGGCCGGATCGCGCAGGAAGAGCAGTCCCGTCTTGGTGCCGATCGCGTCGGCGACCGCCTGGAGTATTTCCGGCGCCAGCTCCTCCACGGTCACGAGCGAGCCCAGGCGCGTGGTGAAGTGGGTCCACTGCGCACGGTAGTCGTATTTGCTGCGATAGATGTTCACCGCCAGGAAGCGCTTGATGCGCCATCGGACAGCCTCGGACAGCATCACGGCCGCCAGCGCGAGCGCGGAAACGAACACGACGACCGAGCCCCACACCAGCTCCTCCGACATGCCGAGCCGGTTGAAGAGCCAGCCGAGGCCCCCGACGGCGAAAAGATAGAGGCCCAGCACACCGACGGCGACCGAGCGATAGACCACGTCGCGGGAAACGCTCAGCTCTATACCGAGCCGATCACGGCCGAGCGACACCGCCACCAGCACGCTCCCCACCAGGAACGTGGCTGCCATCGTGGCCATGTAGCTGACCAGCAGGACATTGAACAGGGTCGTCTGGCTCAGGAAGTAGAAGCGCGCCAGGAAGATACCGCCCAGGCCCAGCACGAGGTATTTCGTGCGCCACCGGGCCTCTCCCCGCGAAATCCGCAGCGCCGCTTCCAGGCCGGCGAGGATGGCCACCGTACCGAGCAGCTGCAGCGTGGCCGCGAGGCGGCCGATGGTGCCCAGCCGTACCGCGTAGAACGGGCCCGGCAGCTCGGAGACCTCGAAGGCGGCCGGGTGCCAGGCGGCCAGCGCGACGCCGGTGGCCACCGCGGCCAGGCCGAGAACGGCCCGCCGTCCCACGGCGGGAAGCGGCCGCCACCAGGGAGTGGCGAGGGCGAGGGTGAAGAGAGTCCACGGAATCAGGAGCAGCAAGCCCGCCGACACGTACAACCGCAGCGAGAGCAGCCGCTCACCAGCCGTGTCGGTGTACTCGGCAAGCGCGAGAGCGCCGAGGGCCTCCACCGCCATGGCCGCCATGCCGAGTCCGAAAGTCCAGCGGAGGCGTCCGCGCGGAGAGCGGGCGAGCGCGGTGGCCGCCAGGCCGAAGCCGGCGAGGGCGGCCAGAGTCAAGACGACCTGCTGCACGGACGTCATGCCACGCCTGTCCTACTGTGTACGGGCAGCGCCGACGGCTCGCCGACGGCGGCAGGCCGCGGCGCCGTGCGCGCGAGCCAGAACCCGAGCGCGATCAGCGGGATCAACGTGATCGCCCACACTCCCTTGCCGATCAGGTTGTGCACAGTGCCGCTTGCTGCCTCGGGCCCGATGTACTGCACGCCCACGCCGATGGCGGCCACCCGAACGGCTTTCGCCAGGATGGCGATGGGCACGGCTGCAGCCACCAGTACCACCTTGCGTCGCCGGGAGGGAAGCATGACCTCGGCGAAGGCCGCGGTGAGCACGATGAGCGCCAGGAGAAAGCGCAGGCCGTTGCACACCTCGGCCACATGCAGCGTCATCGCGGGCAGCTCCAGGTAGACCCCGGCCTGGTAGACCGGGATTCCGACGAGCCGCAACGCGAAGGCGGCAAAGCCCGCGGCGAAGGCTTGGAGCTGCAGCGTGACGGCGGCAATCACGGGCCGGGGCAGCGGGGCCATCATGATGAGGAAAGCCACCGGGAAGACAGCCGCGCGCAGGCAGCGGGCGCCGAAGAGCCAGAGGACGGCGCCTGCCACCGCCACCGCGAACGCCACACCGGCAAGCACCTCGCTCCATGTCGGATACCACACACCCAGCAGCACAAGCCCGACCGCGAGAAGCGCAAGTCCGGCCAGGTGCCCCCGACCCGCCACCGCGCGCAGGCGATCACGATCTGTCCACGCTGCCAGCACGCTGAAGAGCGGCACGAACATCGCGTGGCCCGCGTACTCGTTCGTGCGGCCGGCATCCATGAGATGCCACAGCGTCGGCGCGAACACCACCGCCACGGGCACCAGGACGAGCGCGCGCCAGGTGCGGCTCATGCGGGCGGGGTGTTCGGTCACGGCTTGGCCGTGCCGCCGCAGCCGTCGGGGCGAAGCGCGGGGTCGCAGCCGGGAAACTCCATGGTTTCCCACGCCGCCATGTCGGCATGCTTCCACGCATCGGCGATCCTGACGACGGCATCCTGGATGTTCGACGAAGCGACGGCTCGACCGGCGACGACCGGGAACCAGTTTGTTCTGAGCGACACTATGGCTTCCATCCAGCGCATGGGCACGTGTCCGTGGTCGGTGAGCCGCTTGGTGACACCGAGCACACGGAAAAACTGACTGCTCCGCTTCTGCTCAGGCAGCCAACTGAGACCAGCGATGATCTCGAGTGATTGCATGATCGATTTCGTAGCCCCGAAG
>JBKKCN010000693.1:0-3123 GCA_046712525.1 Candidatus Rokuibacteriota bacterium | reverse complement strand
CTAGAGGTCGTCGTCCTCTACCAGCCGCCAGAAGACCTTAGCCACCGACACCGACCACGTGCCGTGCGCGTCGGCCATAAGCTTGATGTCAGGCCCCAGCGCGGCGCGCGCGGCGCGCACGCGCGCCGCCGAGTGGTGCGGCTCGCCGTCCATCACACCCACCCGCATCTTCACCGCGCGAAAGCCAGCCTTCACGTAGCTCATGAGCTGCTCGCCGATCCGGCTCTCGTCCGCCCAGCCGCCGGAGGCGTAGGCAGGCATGCGCGCGGCACGGCGGCCCCCGAGAAGCCGCCACACGGGCGCGTTCAGCGATTTGCCAAGGATGTCCCACAGCGCGATGTCGACGCCGCCGATGGCGGAGATCGAGAGGCCGCGGCGCCCGAGCTGCGGCAGCACGTGTCCGCGGCTGATCGCATAGCCCTCGCGTGGCGTGTTGTAGAGGACGTCCCATAGCCGGCTGATGTCGCGCGGGTCCTGACCGACCAGCAGCGGCGCGTAGTCCTCGTTGATGATGGCGGCGAGGCCGGAGCCGGAGGCGGCGCTGCCTACCCCCGCCTTCGCCTCGCCCCAGCCCACGAGGCCCGCGTCGGTGTCGATCTTCACGATCACGGAGTCGAAGGACGCGATCTTGCCGAAGTCGCTCGTGTGCTGCCGCTCGGGAGGAATGGGCACGTGCACCCATGTCGCCTGCACGCCGGTGATCTTCATGGCGCCGCCGATTCTATGCGATCCGACGCCGCCGCGCTTGCGGCTGCCCGGCTCGGGCATCGTGCCCTCGGCCGGCAAGGGGCCTGCGGGCGCTTCGCCCGATGCAGCTGGCCGCGACAGCACGCAACGCGTGGATTCGACTGACGGAACGGGTGGCACACCCAATGCTGTTACTCAACGCGGTCGCACAGACGCTCACAGGAGGAGGGTCGCCATGCCGATGGAAACGTTACTGACTTTCGTGGTCGTGCTCGGCCTTCCTCTCTGGCTCGTGGCAGAGGAGCTCGTGCACCGGTTCTCCGACAAGCGGGCCCGGCTCCCGGCCGCGCAGCCAAAGGTCGCCGCCGGCTCCACGACCCGCGACCATCGCCGGCCGCTGGAGACGTCCTCGCACACCGCGTAGCACCGCCAGCACGTCTCGGCCCGCGCAGAGAGAGCATGCCCCTCCTGCGCAGGCGAGGAGAACATTGACGCGCGCCCTGCATGTTGTCTACGCTGCTCCCCGGTGTACGATTCCCACTTCGGCCTCACCGAGCGCCCGTTCTCCCTGGCGCCCGACCCTCGGTACCTCTACCTGAGTGACGGCCACCGCGAGGCCCTCGCGCACCTGCTCTACGGCCTGGGCGAGGGCGGCGGCTTCGTGCAGCTCACGGGGGAGGTGGGCACGGGCAAGACCACGGTGTGCCGGACTCTGCTCGATCAGCTTCCGCCCGAGGTCGACGTGGCGATGATCTTCAATCCCCGTCTCACCTCGGCCGAGCTCATTGCCACCGTGTGCGACGAGCTCCGCGTGGCCTACCCGGCGGGCACGAAGAGCCTCAAGGTGCTCGTGGACGCGCTCTCGCGCGCGCTGCTCGACACGCACGCGCGCGGGCGCCGCACGGTGCTGATCATCGACGAGGCGCAGAACCTCAGCATGGAGGTGCTCGAAGAGCTGCGCCTGCTGACGAACCTCGAGACGACGCGCCACAAGCTGCTGCAGGTCATCCTGATCGGCCAGCCCGAGCTGGGCGAGCTCCTGCAGCGCCGCGAGCTGCGCCAGCTCTCGCAGCGCGTGACCGCGCGCTATCACCTGCACCCGTTCACCTTCCGTGAGACGCGCGCGTACGTGCTGCACCGCATGGCGATCGCCGGGCAGCAGACACCAATCTTTTCCGAGAGCGCGCTGCGTGTCGCGCACGACCGCGCGGCGGGTGTGCCCCGGCTCATCAACAGCGTGTGCGACCGCGCGCTGCTCGGCGCTTTCTCCCGGGGCAAGCGTCACGTGACGGCGGACATCGTGCGCCGTGCCGCCGCCGAGGTGCTCGGCCGACAGTCACGACGGCGGCCCTGGGTGCCGGCGGCGGTGGCGGCCATGCTCGTCACGGTGATCGCGGGCGGCGCGGCCCTCGGTACGTTGTGGCTCGGGCGCATCGGCAGCGCCTGGAGCCTCACGCCGCCACCGCCGCCCGCCGCGCCTGCGAATGTCGTGGTGGAGACACCACCGCCACCGACGCCACCGCCGCCGCCGGCGGCTACGCGTCCCGACCTGGCCGCGATCCTGAGCGCGTCCACCGACGCCGGCGACAAGGACGGCGCCTTCGCGACTCTTTACGCGCAATGGGGCGTCCAGTACCGCGTCAAATCAGGCGTGCCCCCCTGCGAGTACGGGCGGCCGGCGGGCTTTCGCTGCCTGGCGCGCGCGGGGACGTGGACGGTGCTGCGGCGTCTCGATCTGCCCGCCATGCTCAAGCTGACGACAGCCGCCGGCGACAAGCACTACGCCGTACTCACCGCGCTCGGGGACGATACGGCGACGGTAACTATCGGCGAGCGGCAGCTCATGTTGCCGCTTGCCGAGGTGGAGCGATTCTGGGACGGCGACTTCGTGACGCTCTGGAAGGCTCCCGCCCTCGCCGCCGCGCGTCTGGCACCCGGGATGGGAGGCCGCGACATCCGTTGGCTGCGCCAGCGCCTGGGCGATCTCGACGGCGGTCCTGCGGGCGCCGGCCTCGTCTACGACGACGACTTGAAGCGCCGCGTGGTGGCCTTTCAGCAGGCGCACGCGCTGACGCCCGACGGTATCGCCGGCGAGGAGACGCTGCTGCGCCTGTCCGCCAAGGCGTCCGACTCCGTCGCACCTTCGCTGTCGGGCGCGCGGCCCTAGGCATGTCGTACATCCTCGATGCCCTCAAGAAGGCATCCGAACAACGCGGGGAGAGCGCGCCCGGCTTCCGTCGCTTCGTCTCGAGCCGCCCGCCCGTGCCCGGGGAGAATCGGCGCGCATGGGCCTGGCGCGGCGTGCTCGCGGTGTGCGCAGCCGCCGTAGGCGCCATCGCGTTCGTGGCCTTACGTACCGCCCCCGACGTCATCGTGATCGCGCCGCCGCGAGCAGCCGTGGTCGCGCACGCCCCGGCGGAAGCGCCCCGCGCGCCC
>JBKKCN010000692.1:0-7605 GCA_046712525.1 Candidatus Rokuibacteriota bacterium | reverse complement strand
AAGACAATGGGGATAGTCTTGGTCGCCTGCATGGCCGCCAGGGTGACGCGTGTGCCTCCGCCCACGAAGATGACATTAACCTTGAGCGCAACCAGTTCGGCCGCAAGAGCGGGGACCCGCTCGAGCTTCCCCTCGGCATCTCGGTATTCAATCACGACGTTGCGGCCCTCGACGTAACCGAGGTCACGCAGCCCTTGGAGGAAGGTGTCGCGCAGGTGGGGGCTAGAGGCCAGGTTGGGCGATAGGTAGCCAATTCGAGCAACCTTGGCCGCCTGCTGGGCCTCGGCGGTGAGCCGCGCGACGAGAATTGCGGCGCCGCCACTCGCGATGAAGGCTCGCCGGTTCATTCAATCGCCTGATCCGAGCGCCTTTGCTGCGTCATGCCGCCGCCGTGTGTTGGCTGAGCACCTCCGGGATCTTCCGCCACCCGTCGATCCTGCGCAACTTGATCTGGCCGCTCGCTACGAGGCTGAAGAGCAGGATCAGTGCCGCGTCTTCGCTCGGCAGGGAGCCTTGCGTCTTCACTCGGCGGCGAAATTCTTCGTGGAGTCGTTCAATCGTGTTCGTGGTGCGCAGAGTCTTCCACTGCGCTTTCGGGAAGCGGAAGAACGTGAACAGCTCGTCGCCGCCTTCGCACAAGCTCGTGACCACGCCGGGGCAGCATTTGGCCCACGTGCGCTCGAAGGCCGTGTAGGCCCTGCGGGCCGCGTCAGCATTGGCTGCGTAGACGATGCGGTGGAAGGTCGTCGCGGATTTCAGCGAGCGCGTGCTTCGGGGCTTTGCGTTCGAGATTCCGTAGCTTGTGCACACAGCAGCGTTGGACGGCAGCCCTTGGCCAGACGAGTCCGACGGCGCGTCGCAGCCCAGCATTACCGTCGATGATCGTCAGCACCGGCGCACGCAGGCCCCGCGCCACGAGATCGTCGAGGCAGCCATTCCACGCCGCGAACGACTCGCCGCCGCACAGTTCGAGGGCGAGCAGATGCTTATGCCCGTCAGGCAGGACGCCGACCACGCCCAGTACCGGAACGCTCACTACTCGTCCGGCACTCCGCACACGAAGGGCAAAGCCATCGAGGTAGACGTCTATCACGTCGAGGTCGGCGAGCGAACGCGTCCGCCACGCCTCCAGGCCGTCCTTTAGCGTGGCGATCACGCGTGACACCGCGCTCTTCGAGAGCGGCGCGGCCTTGAGGAGCGGCTGAAGCGCGCCGCGAATCCGTCGGGTGTTGCCTCCGGCCAAGTACGTGGCGACAATGGCGTCGTTCACTTCCGCCATCCGCCGGTGGTAACGCGGGACAATCCTCGACGTCCATTCCTTCGAGTGCGCGAACAGCGTCGCTCGCGGCAGGGTGAGCGCGATCGGGCCCGTCGGTCCCGTCAGCGTGCGCGTCTTGGTGCCGTTGCGGTAGCCGCGCCGTGCGTCGCTACGCTCATAGGGCGTCGTACCGAGCGCCGCGCGCAGTTCTTCGTGGACAGCTGTCTCAATCGCGACCCGGATCTCGCGGTGGATCAGTTCGCTCAGAGAAAGGGGCTCAAGCTCCTGCCTGCACGCAACTTCCCTGATACCCGTGCCCATGGCGCGTTCCTCCAGTGGCGGCCTGCGCGGCCGGCTGGTCGTGCACTTCATCAACCGGAAGAATGTGCCACTTGATTTTCCACATGCCCGGGGACACTACCATAGAGGGCAAGATAGAGGCCGTTCTCGGTAGTTCTGGGCGGCAGACGGCCCGCTGTCGGCGCAGGAAAACGAGCGCGCTGGCCGGGAGGGCGCTGGCCGAACCGAGGGCCATCGACTATCCTCCCGGGTACGAGGGAACTCCCACTCAGCCCTGCGGCACGATTCTACGTCCTTGCGCCCCGGAGGTGGCTCATGAAATTCGGCCTCTACAGCTCGATCGCCAGCCCCCCGCGCGGTGAACATCTCGATCGCTGCATCGACGAAGTCATCGCCGAAGCGCAGCTCGCCGAGGCGTGCGGCTTCGACTCCTGTTTCTTCGGCGAGCATCATCAAGATGGCGACGGGTTCCTCCCCTCGCCCCTCATCGTCGCCACGGCCGTGGCCGCCCGCACGCAGCGTCTTCGGGTCGGCACCTCGGTCATTCTGTTGCCGCTCCACCATCCGGTGCACGTCGCCGAGGACGTGATCACGCTGGACCTCGTGTCCAAGGGGCGCGTCATCCTCGGGGTCGGCATCGGCTATCAGCCCGACGACTTCCGCGCGTTCGCGGTGCCGATGGAGCACCGCGTGGCGCTCTTCGAGGAGAGCGTCGAGATCGTGCGCCTGTGCTGGGCGGGCGAGCGGTTTTCGTTCCGGGGCAAGCACTACATCCTCGAGGACGTGCAGGTTCGCCCGCGGCCGTTCCAGGCGTCGGGGCCGCCGCTGTGGATCGGTGCCAGCGTGCCGGCGGCCGCGCGCCGAGCCGGCCGGATCGCCGATGGCTTCGTGGGCACGCCGAGCACGGGCATGGCCAACGCGACGCGCCTGGCCGACATCTATAAGGAAGCGGCCCGGCAGGCCGGGCGGGAGCCCGAGGTCGTTCAGATGCGCGATGCGTGGGTGGCCCGGACGCGAGCCGAGGCCGATGCGGTCTACGGCCCGCACGTCATGGCGGCGTATCGGTACTACTGGGAGCACCGCCTGGCGGAGTTCAGCAACATGCCGGCCGACACGCAGTTCACGCTGGAGAACCTGGCCCCCGATCGCCTGATCCTCGGCGATCCCGAGACGTGCGTGCGGGAGTTCCAGCGCTGGCAGAAGGCCACGGGCGCGAGCACCTTCCTCCTCCGCCTGCGCCACGCCCACTCGGGCGGGCCGCCGCACCCCAAGATCATGGACGCGATCCGGTTGTTCGGCGAGCACGTGCTGCCGTACTGCAAGGCGACGTGATGGGCGACGTGGGCCTCACGTAACGCGAGCGGTTGAGCGCCGCTGGGACTAGACTGTGACGGTCGCTGGCACGCCGCCGGCTGGCGAGGCCAGTTGATCAGGAGGGCACGATGATACGGCTCAAGGAAATCGGCCACGTCCTGTTGAGGGTGCTCGATCTGGAGCGCTCCAAGAAGTTCTACTCCGAGGTCCTCGGCTTCCACGTGCTGGAAGAAGACCCCGAGCATGGCGGCACCTTCATGGCGCTCGAGGGGCAGAGCCACGCGATCGACCTCTTCCAGGTCAAGGATCCCGAGCCCGCCGAGCGGCAGATCCCCGGCGTGCGGGGCCTCGGTCACATCGCTTTTCGCGTGGAGAGCGAGGGGGCGCTGAAGGACGCGCACACCACGCTCCAGGCGCGTGGCGTGGAGATCACTCGCGTCATCGATCACGTCAGCCAGAAGAGCGTTTACTTCGACGATCCAGACGGCAACACCCTCGAGATCTACTATGAGCTCCCGGACGCTCTGGAGATGTTTGCCCGGGGCCGCAACGACCGGGACGTGCCGCTCGCCCTCGACCGGTAGCTCACACTCCCGCGAACACGTCGGCCCACTCCTCCAGCATCTCGGGGTGGCCGTGACGGATGTTGACCGCAAAGTGGGTGTACCCGGCGCCGCGCAGCTCGCGGAGCCGCTCCTGCAGATCCGCCTTGGAGCCGGTGAACGTCAGCATGCGGACGAGGTCGGCCGTGCAGAGCTCGTGCTCCTCGGGCCGGAGGAACATGAGGTGGCCGCGGTGGTTCTCGAGGTAGCGCGCATCCGCCGGCTCGTACTTCTCGTAGATCGCGCGATAGCGCTCGAGCAGGTGCGAGAGCGCGGGCGGCACGCCACGGCCCATGTTGCCGAACTGCTCCACCTCGACGAGGTTGTGCAGGGCGATGGTCGCATGGGGGCCGGTCTGCGCCTTCGCGCGCGGGCTGTCGAAGGCCTCGCCGTCCTTCAGCACGCACCCGCCGACGAACGCCGTCGCCGTACGTCCCGAGACGCCGGCCGCCTGCCACGCCGCCTGCATGTGGGCGATGGACGCCTTGGCATATTCCAGATTTCCGGTGGCGTTGATCCACCCGGCGCCGAGCTCCGCCGTGAGCCGGCGTCCCCGCGGCCCGAGCGCCGAGACGTGCAGCGGAATCGGATCCTTGACGTTCACGACGCCGATCTCGGGACTGAGAAACCGGATCTTCCGCCGCTGGCCCTCGAAGCTCCATTCCGGCGTCTCGCCGGCGAGGAGCGCTTGCACGATCCGGATGTACTCCTTCATGTCGTCGAGCGTCACGGGCCTCAGGCCCATCGTGCGGCGCGCGGTGAAGCCGGTGGAGATCCCGAAGTCGATGCGACCGGGCGCCAGCGCGTTCAGCGACGCCAACGCGCTCGCCGCCACAGGCGCGATGCGGTTGGAGGGGATCAGCACGCCGGTGCCGAGCCGGATCTTCGATGTCTGCACAGCCGCCGCGCCCATGGCGACGAACACGTCGGCGTTGAGCATCTGCGTGTCGTAGAACCACGCGCGCGCGTAGCCCAGGTCTTCCGCGCGCTTCACGACCTTCCAGGAGTCCGCGGCCGTCGCGAGGTTGATCCCGAAGTCCATGGGCACGTAGCATACGGCATACGGCGGGCGCCATGGAGACCGGTCCCAGCTTAGCGAGGTACCATCAGTCCGCGGCGAGCGGCGCGCGGGACCGCATCAAGCTCGGAGAATATTGAGGGGAGGACGTATGGGAACGGCAGCCGAGGCGGTCGGCATTTGACGGCCCTGGGCCGTCAAGGTTGGTGGTCGCGATGACAACGCCACGCATCGGCTTCGTCGGGCTCGGTGCCATGGGCGGCAACATGGCGCGTCGTCTCGCCGGTCTCGGCTTCACGGTCGCCGGTTATGACATCTCGGATGCGAACGCCAAGCGGTCTGGCGATGCGGGCGTGACGATCGTGGACTCGCCGGCGGCCTCGGCGGACAGCGCCGACTTCGTGCTGTCGAGCGTGCCGGATCCGGCGGCGATCCGCCGCGCCTATCTCGGACCGGACGGCGTGCTGACGCGCGTGCGCTCCGGCATGGTGCTGATCGACCTCAGCACCATCGATCCGGCAACGTGGCGGGAGGTCGCGGCCGCGGCGGCGAAGCACGGCGTCGCATGCCTCGACGCGCCGGTGAGCGGCGGCCCCGCGGATGCTGGCTCCGGCAAGCTGATCTTCCTCATCGGCGGCGAGGCCCACGTGCTCGAGAAGAGCCGGCCGGTGCTGGAGGCGCTCGGTACCGCCATCAACCACGTGGGCCCGCTCGGCTCCGGGCTGATCGTCAAGCTGGTGAACAACGTGATGTCGGTCTGCAACGTGGTCGTGGCGGCGGAGGCGATGGTGCTCGGCGTCAAGGCCGGCATCGAGCCGCAGGCGCTGTTCGACATGCTGTCGACGAGCGGCGGCCGCTCCCACCATTTTCTGAAGCGCTTCCCCAACGTGCTGGCGGGCGACTTCTCACCCAACTTCAGCGTCGGCCTGTCGCGCAAAGACCTGGGCCTCGCGCTCGACATGGCGGCGGAGCTCGGCGTCCCGATGCTCGCCGCGGGCGCGGTGAAGCAGGTCTACGAGGCGGCGCGAGCGGCCGGCCTCAGCAACCAGGACATGGCCGCGGTGACGAAGCTCTACGAGGCGTGGGCGGACGTCGAGGTGCGCGCGAAGAGGTCGCTCTGATCCCCATCAGTTGAACGTGAGCACGGTGCGCGCGACCTCGCCCGCCTTCATGGCGCGGAAGGCGTCGTTGATGTCTTCGAGTCGCCCGCGCCGCGTGACCATCTCGTCGAGCAGCAGCCGTCCCTGGCGATAGAACTCCAGGTAGAGCGGGATGTCGAGGCGGAAGCGGTTGCTGCCCATCCGCGAGGTCTGCACGCGGCACTCCGGGCGGATGGCCATCCACGGAAACTCGATCATCGCGTCCGGCGGCAGCACGCCCACGATGGTGGCGGTGCCGCGGATGGCGAGGCTCTCGATGGCCTGCCGGACGAGCGTGGCGTTGCCGACGGCCTCGAACGCGTGATCGACGCCGGCGCCCTTCGTGAGGGCGCGCACGGCCTTGACGGGGTCGTCCTGCGCACTGTTCACGACGTGCGTGGCGCCGACGCGCCGGGCCATCTCCAGCTTGCCGTCGAAGACGTCGACGCCGATGATTTGCCGCGCGCCGCCGATGCGCGCGCCCTGGATGATGGCGAGGCCGACGCCGCCGCAGCCGAACACGGCCACGGTCTGGCCGGCCTCGAGCCCGGAGGTGCGCAGGGCGGCACCCACGCCGGTGAGGACGCCGCAGCCGACGAGGGCGGCGCGGTCGAGCGGCAGCTCGGGGTCGATCTTCACGACGGAGTTCTCGTGCAGCAGCATGTGCTCGGCGTAGCTGCTGATGCCGATGAACTGCCGCAGCGGCTCGCCCCGCTGCGACAGCCGCGGGGGTGCTCCGTCCGGACGCGTGACGAGCCCGCCCACGCACAGGTTCGGATGGCCCGCCAGGCACTGCGCACAGCTGCCACAGAACCCCGACAGGCACGCCACCACGTGATCGCCGGGCTGCAGCGTGCTCACCTCGGCGCCGACGGATTCCACGACGCCGGCGCCCTCGTGGCCGAGCACGATGGGCCGGTCCAGTGGCCAGCGCCCCTGGCCGTCCACGACGTGGAGATCGCTGTGACAGACGCCCGTGGCCGCGGTGCGAACGAGGACCTCGCGGCCCGCCGGCTTGTCGATCTCGACGGACTCGATCGTGAGCGGCTCGTGCGGCTTGCGGAAGACGGCGGCCTTCATCTGCATGGTGATCTCCTCACGACGGCTGCTGCCACCCGAGCCAGTCGCAGACGGCGCGGCCCATGACCAGCTCCTGGTCGCCACCTTTCAGCCACGGCAGCTCGTCGGTGAACATCGTCACGCACTGACGGTACGAGCACGGCATGCGCGTGATGTCGGTGCCCCAGAACATCCGCTCGGGGCCGAACGCGTCGTAGATCCGCCGCAGCTTATCGTGGATGTTGCGGAAGGGATAGGCCTCGCCCGAGTAGCTGGGCGCGCCGGTGGCCTTGATCGCGATGTTCGGATACGTCGCGAGCGCGAGCATCTCGGGAAGATTCGCCCACGTCGCCTCGTCCGTCGTGGCCGGCGAGCGTCGCCCCAGATGATCGATGATCAGCTTGAGGCCCGGGTGCCGCTCGGCCACCTGGGCGACCTTCGGCAGGAAGTTCGCCGCGAGCAGCGCCACCGGGAGCCCGGCGCGCTCGGCGGCGGGCCACAGCCAGTCGATGGTGCCGTCCGTCGGCCATGTCTGCTGGTGCGGCTGCAGAAAGGTGAAGCGCAGACCCACCATGCCGGGCCGCTGTTTCCAGCCCTCGAGCAGCGTGCGGCTCTCCGGCTTGTCGAGCGGGAAATTGCCGAGGATCGCGAAGCGGTCGGGATGCTCGCGCGCCGCGTCGACCGCCTGCTCGTTGGCGTTCGCATCCCACGACGTGGGCGGATGGATGACGGCCGCGTCCACGCCCGCGCCCTGCATCTCTTTCAGCAGCTCGTCCTTCGTGAAGGCGGGGACCTGCCGGTGACGGAGATTCGCCGGCTTGCCGCCCGACCAGATGTGCACCTGCGCGTCGACGATTCGCATGGCGATGACTCCTCCTCAGTGCCACAACCGCGTGGTGGCGAGATCGGCGCCCT
>JBKKCN010000691.1:0-3264 GCA_046712525.1 Candidatus Rokuibacteriota bacterium | reverse complement strand
ACCTCGGCGATTCCAAGGTGCTCGGGGTTCTCCGTCCCCGGCTCGAGCGGCTCCTCGGATCGCTGGACGCGCTCGGAATCCGCGATGGCGCGTCCGCGACGTTCGTCGGCGGGTCGGGATGTGTGCGCGCGGCCGGCGTGCGGCTGGACCTCACCTCGCTGCGTCCGTTCGTCGGTCTCGCCGCGGAGACCGTGGCAGGGGAGATCGAGATCGAGCCGCCTTCAGGTGGCATCGCCGTCGTCGAGAACTTTGCGGTGTTCGAGGCGTGTTGTCGGGACGAGGTGTCGGGCCTCAAGGACACGCTCGTGATCTGGACCGCCGGTTACCCAGGCCGCGCCGTCAAGGCCGTGATCCAGGCCGCCGGCCGTACCGGCGCCGCCGTGAGGATTTGGACTGACCTCGATCTGGACGGCGTGCGCATCATCCGTCTCGTTGCCGACTGGCTCTCCGGCGCCATCGAGCCCTTCGCGATGTCGCCGGAGCACGTTGCCGCTGCGCCGACCCGGCGCGCGCTCAGTCCTCGGTCGGTCGCCGCTATCCGTGCGGACCTGGCGGCACGGCCGGCGGCGCTGCTGGCTGACACGCTCGGTGCGCTGCTGGCGGGCGAGTGCTGGGTCGAGCAGGAGGTGTTTCTTGGGGTGATCAGCCGAGGTGCGATTCATCTCCTTCCACGATTAAAGGGAGCGAAGTCAATTGAAGACGACTAGTCGGCCGATCTCGAAGGTGAAGCATGGAGCGGTGCTCCCCGACAATGCCTGCCCGGAGTGTGGAGTGGTGATGAAGGAGAAGCGAGGCAAGCTGAAGCTTCCTGTAAACGGAGAGGAGATCAGCGTTCCGGATACCACTCATCTGAGCTGTCGGAAATGCCGCGAAAGCGTGTTGCGATTCGATGATGCCCGGAGGCTGATGCAGCGAGCGCTGGAGATCTATCGAAGGAAGTATGGGCTTCTCACCGCCGACGAAATCCGTTCGATCCGAGAACGCCACGGCCTTACTCAGGCCGAGATGGCCCGGCTGCTGCGGCTCGGCGGCAACACGATCTCACGGTGGGAAGCAGGGCGAAAGGTTCAGACGGCGTCCATGGACTTGCTCTTTCGAATGATCCGCGATGTACCTGGGAGTCTCGATTACTTGAGGAAGCACGCGGCGTGACACCTTGCGTTCGCGGACAGCCTCGGCAGCGTACCGCAGGGCTTCGCTGATATCTTTTGCCGCTGTCCCACACTACGCAGCGCAATCCGCCCGCCCCGGAATCGAGACCGGGTTCGCTTCTGTCTTCCAGCAGGGTTGGATTGGGCCTGTTTTGCGGGGATGTGCGAGCCGTGGGATTGACATAGATATGCTATAAAAGGTATATTCCTTTGGTGCCATGGTAGGTCGAGTACACCGACAAGTTCGGGGCATGGTGGGAAACCCTGACGGACGCGGAGCAAGAATCGATCGCCGCGGGCGTGGGACTCCTCGAGGACCATGGCCCGCAGCTCGGATACCCGTACAGCTCGGGCATCGCGAATCGCGGCACTCCCACATGCGGGAGTTGCGAATTCAACATCAGGGCCGGCCCTATCGGGTTCTGTATGCGTTCGATCCACGGCGAGCCGCGATTCTGCTGATCGGCGGAGACAAGACGGGGAACGAGCGTTGGTATGACGAGTTCGTGCCGGTCGCGGATCGGCTCTACGACGCTCACCTGGAGACGTTGAAACGAGAGGGGCTGATCTGACATGCCGAAGAAGTTTCGCGACCTGACTGCGCGCAAACCTCCAGCCTGGCATGCGGCGGTTGAAGCGCGGAAGCGGCAGCTTCTCACCGAAATGCCGCTCCACGAGCTACGTCGTGCTCGACAGCTTTCTCAGGAACAACTGGCTGAGGAGCTTGGCGCAAGCCAGCCGGAGATCTCGAAGATCGAGCACCGAACGGACATGTACGTGAGCACGCTGCGACGGTTCGTGGAGGCGATGGGCGGCAAGCTCGAGATCATCGCGCAGTTTCCGGACGGCACCGTTCGCATCACGCAGTTCCACGACCTCGACGTGGCGAAGCAGTGAGGCGCACCTTCCGTATTCACCGGCAAGGTTTACGTCCTTCACGTCTTCCAAAGGAAGTCGAAGAAGGGAATAGCGACGACGAAGGCCAAGAGGATTCGGGAGTAGACCTCACCCAGGCGAAGGCCGGGGAGATCCTCGGCATCAAACAGCCCCACGTGTCCGCGCTGATGAGAAACCGGTCGGGGAAGTTTTCGGTGGAGCGTTTGATGGAGTTCTTGACGGAACTGGGCCAGGACATCGAGATCACCGTGCGGCCGACTCGCAAGCCGCACGGGAAGGTGTCCGTGGTCGGGGCGGCCTGACGTCGCCCGATAGCGCAAGCGCCGGGAGCAGGTTGGCGGTGATCCGCGCTCTCCTCGTCTCAGGACTGGCCGCCCAGCCCCACCGGGCACAGAATGGTTGCCGCCATGCCTGACGACCGGGCTTCGACCTCATGTACGGAGTGCGCTTCCGCTACTGAGTGCGCCGCCGGTTACGCCGTCCGCAGCGCGACGGTCACGGGCAGGCGCGCGGCTCGGATCGCGGGCAAGAGGCCGCCGGCGAGGCCGATCAGCAGCGCCCATCCCAGTCCACGCACGAGCAGGCCGCGCGTCACGCGGAAGTCGAAGGCGACCTGCGAGAAGGTGCTGAAGTTCAGCGTGGAGAGCGAGACGCCGTCGCAGTAGAGCCAGGCGAGCCCGCCGCCCACGGCGCCACCCACGAGCGCCAGCAGCAGCGCTTCGATCATCACCGAGACGACCACCGGCGTGCCGCCGAAGCCGATGGCGCGCAGGGTGGCGATCTCGACCTGGCGGCTGGCGATCGACGAGTACATGCAGTTCAGCGCGCCGAAGGTGGCGCCGATGGCCATGAAGACGGCGACGCTGTAGCCGAGGACGTCGATGAGCGTCGCGAGGACGTTCGCCTGCCTGGCGTAGTACTCCGGCTCGCGCAGCACGTTGATGGACAGCCGGCGCTCACGCGCCACGGTCTCGCGCACGGCGGCGAGGCCTGCGGGGGAGGGATCGGCGAGCGTGGCGGTGACCGACTGGAAGCCCGTGCGCCGGAACGCGGACATCGCCACTTCCGTGTCGGCCCAGATCTCGGACTCGTGCACGTCGCCGCCGCTGGTGAAGATGCCGACCACGATCCACTCGCTGTCGCGAAAGCCGATGCGCGAGCCGACCTCGAGGCCGGCGAACTGGCGCGAGGCCTTGCGGCCCACGATCACCTCGCG
>JBKKCN010000690.1:0-3158 GCA_046712525.1 Candidatus Rokuibacteriota bacterium | reverse complement strand
TCATGCGAGGCTGACACGCACCTCGCGCAGCGGGCGCCCGACGTGCGCGGCGGGCGGCTCCGTGTCTGGCGCCCACAGCGCAAGGGCCGTGAGTAGCCGGCGCACGTGCGCGGGCCCGCGGCCGAGGGCGACGAAGAGGCCCGGCCCTGCCAGCTCCACGCCCCCGCCCGCCCGCAGCAGGTGCACGGCGAGGGAGGCGGCCTCGGAGAGCGCGTGCTCCACACGGGCCGTGTCGGCACCCGCGCCGTCGAGCACGATGCGGATGTCGTCGCTCGTCTCGGCCTCCAGCTCGCGCACCACCAATCCGGTGGTCTTGGCGCTGATCCGCCAGTGGATGAGGCGCTGGTCGTCACCGACCCGGTACTCGCGCAGGTTGTAGAGATCGTGACCGCGCCCGCGCCGGCGCGACGCCCGTAGCCCCCCCGCCGCCACCTCGCGCACCCGCACGCCGGGCACGGGCACGATGGCGGGAAACACGATGATCTCATCCTCCAGGAGGACGCGCGTGGCCTTGACGAAGAGGCCGAAGGGAAAGCGAGTGGTCACGCGCACGCCCGGGAGCCGATGGCGGCCGCGCGTGGGCAGCGTGACCTCCCACGTGCCGAGGCGCTCGGCACCGGCGTCGATACGCTCGAGGTAGACGCGATGAGTGCCGTCGGCGCCGGGCACCTCGAGCGTGATCGAATGAGAGGCGAGGCGCCGCTTGCGATTCGTCACCCATGCTCCCGCGAGCGCGGGCCGTCCCGCGTAGAGCTCGTCGGGGACGATGGGCCGCAACCGCAGCCGCCGCATCGACTGCTCGGAGAGGATGCCGGAGACGATGATGAGCCCCAGGAGCACGGAGGCGAGCAGGTAGAGCAGGTTGTTGCCGGTGTTCATGGCGGCGAACCCGAGACCGACGGCGGCGGCCAGACACCACCAGCCGTCTCGCGTGGGCCAGATGGTGCGATGGGGACGGAACCGCTCGAGAAGGCGTCGCACCGCGCGCACGCCGCGCCTCATCGCGGAACGGGAACGGAGTCGGTGATGGCCCGGATCACGGTGTCCGCAGGCGGCGCGCCGCTCTTGACCGCCACGCGATGGGCGAGCGCCGGCACCGCGAGCCCCTTGAGGTCATCGGGCACCAGGAAATCGCGTCCCTCCACGAGCGCCAGCCCGCGCGCCGCGCGCAGCAGTGCGAGCGCGCCGCGCGGGCTCGCCCCCAGCGTGAGCAGCGGTGAGGTGCGGGTGGCGGTGACGAGGGCCACGAGGTAGTCGAGGACGGCGTCGGTGGCGCGCACGGCCTCCGTCTCCTCCTGCAGCCGCACGACGTCGGCGGCGTCGAGCACGGGGGCGAGGCCGTCCGCCATGCCTGCGCCACCGCTGCGCAGGATGGCGCGCTCGTCAGCGGCGGCCGGATAACCGATGCGGATGCGCAGCAGGAAGCGATCGAGCTGCGACTCCGGCAGCGCGTGCGTGCCCTCGTACTCCATCGGATTCTGCGTGGCGAGCACCATGAACGGCCGCGGCAGCGCATACGTGGAGTGATCGACGGAGACCTGCGCTTCGTTCATGGCCTCGAGCAGGCTCGACTGGGTCTTGGGCGTGGTGCGGTTGATCTCGTCGGCGAGCACGATGTTCGTGAAGAGGGGGCCGGGCTTGAACACGAACTCGCCGCGGTCGGGCTGGTACACGGACACGCCGAGAATGTCCGACGGCAGCATGTCGGAGGTGAACTGGATGCGCCGGAAGTCGGCGCCGATGGAGCGCGCGAGCGCCGCCGCCAGCGTCGTCTTGCCCACGCCCGGCGCGTCCTCGATGAGGAGGTGGCCGCCCGCGAGGAGGCCCACCACGGCGAGGCGCACCACCTCGGGCTTGCCCACGAGAGCGCGGCTGATGTTCTGCTCGAGTCGCCGGATGAGCTCGGAGGTGTCGGACATACTCCGAGTCATATCACAATCGCGCCTTACCTCCTCGTACGCACCCACCATTCGAAGGCGTCGTCGCCGAAGTCCAGGCGCCGGCGCACGACGAGCGCAAGCCGGCGATTGTGCACGGCGAGCGCGCCCTCCCACAGCGCGTTCCAGATGTCGAAGAGCACGGGATGCGGCGCGTGCACACCGTTCATGAGGTGCCACGTCGTCTGTCGAATGACCGTCTCCCCACCCTCCTCGCCGCTCTCCACGCGGTCGCCTTGCGCGGCCGCCATCGCGCCAAAGTATGCCGCGAAGTCGGCGGCCGAGTCGCCGGTGACACCGAGCCACGCCGCCGTCTTTGCGTAGTACTGCATGCCGATGAGCGTGGCCGTCACCCCGCCGAGATGGCGCGCCGCCGCGGGACCGACGAGCGCGACGAGCTCGGGCAGGATGCTGCGCACGAAGTCCATCGCGTAGTTGCGCTCGATCCGGCAAAGCCGCTCCGGCGGCCACGCCGCACCCTCGAGGCGCGGCGCGCGGGCGGGATCGAAGTCCGGCGCCTCTTCACCCGGCGCGAAGCGCAGCCGTTCGTCGGGGGTGAGATCGCGGTCGTGCTCGAGGTAATAGCCTTCGAGCCCGGATTGCCCGTCGGTCGTCTGCTTGGTGCACACGAATCCGAGGCGCGGGTTGCCGAGCGACACGCCGTTGTGGGCGTGCCAGCCGCGCAGCATCGCGCGCGACACCTCGCTCGGCACCGCGCAGATGGCGGCGCCCTCCCAGATCCAGCGCGGCGGTACGTAGCGGATCCACGCCTTGCGGTCGGATTCGTACACGTATTCGACACGAACGCCGCCGAGCTGGTTGGACAGGTAATGGTACTGCGCGGCGGCGACGGCGTCGGGAAGCCCACGCAGGCCCAGCTTGGCGAGGCCCGGGAGGAACTTCTCGAGATGCTGGCGGCGAAAGGTGCGGAAGACGAGCTCCGCGGCCGTCCGGCTATCGCGCCGGGTCAACGTGGTCAGGATGAGTCCCGTCAGATAGGCGTGGTGAAGAGTGGCGACAGCGCGATACGCGTCGGCGCTCAGGACGTCGTCACCCCCACCGCGTGCCGGTGCGTCGCCTCAGCCGAGCTCGAGGTCGCGCGACTGGATCCGTCTCACTCCGGCCGTCGCCATGTCCTGCCACGCCTTGCCGAGCGAGCCGCCGGTGTCGATGCCGCGAGTGGCGTCCTCGATCACGACGGCGGCGAAGCCGGACTTGCGC
>JBKKCN010000689.1:0-6992 GCA_046712525.1 Candidatus Rokuibacteriota bacterium | reverse complement strand
ACATCTTCCTCACCGTGTTCTTCTCCACGCTCGCCTTCGCTTTCTTCGAGCCCTACTTCTTCATCGGCTACCTCATCTCCATCGCCCTCTTCGGCCTCTACCAGGCCGTGTTCATGGCCAACGCGGGCGGCGCCTGGGACAATGCGAAGAAGATCGTGGAGACGGAGCTCAAGGAGAAGGGGAGCGCACTCCATGCAGCGTGCGTCGTGGGCGACACCGTGGGTGATCCCTTCAAGGACACCTCGTCCGTCGCCATGAATCCCGTCATCAAGTTCACCACGCTCTTTGGGTTGCTCGCCGTGGAGCTCGCCGTCACGCTCACCGCCACCAACGGGCCCGGCCTCAGTCTCTTCCTGGCCGCCCTTTTCCTCGCGATCTCCATGGTGTTCGTGTGGCGGTCGTTCTACGGGATGCGCATCCGCGTGGCTGACGCGGCGCGGACGCCCCTGCCCGCGCACCGGTAGCGGTCGGGAGCCGGGACCCGAGACATTGCAGTTCCTGTATGACCTCGCGACGGGGGCATATTCCCTCGACGCGCTGATCCGGTGGGGCGGCTACATCGGGCTCGTCCTCATCGTCTTCGCCGAGACGGGTCTGCTCGTCGGCTTCTTCCTGCCCGGTGATTCCCTGCTGATCACGGCGGGGCTGGTGGCGGCCACCGGCACGCTCAACATCTGGTTGATCAATGTTCTGCTCATCACGGCCGCCATCGTCGGCGACAGCGTCGGTTACGCGATCGGAGCCCGGATGGGTCCCAAGCTCTTCACCCGCCCCAAATCCCTGTTGTTCAACCCCCGACACGTGGAGCGCACGCGCGTCTTCTATGAGCGTCACGGCGCCAAGACGATCGTGATCGCGCGCTTCGTGCCGCTGGTGCGCACCTTCGCGCCCGTGGTGGCGGGGGTGGCGCAGATGGAGTATCGCCGCTTCCTTCTCTACAATGTGGCGGGCGGCGTGGGATGGGTGACCAGCATGACGTGGGCCGGCTATCTTCTGGGGCACGCGGTCCCGAACATCAACGAACATATCCACATCGTGGTGGCGATCGTCATCGTGCTCTCGCTGATTCCGATTGCGATCGAGATCATCAAGGAGCGGCGACGCCGCTCCACGTGATCGTCCGCGCGCTCGCCCGCGCCGCGGGCCGCCTGCCCGAGCCTGTCGCCTACTGGCTCGGACGCCGCGTGGGCGATGTGATGGCGGCGTGGCCGGGCCGCCGTCGTCGTACCGTGCTCGAGAACCTCGCTCTCGCCTTCCCCGAGCTCCCTCCGGCGACGCGCCGGCGCCTCGCCCGAGCCTCATGGCAGCACCTGGGGGTCATGTCCATGGAACTGGCGCGGATGCTCGCCTCTCCCCTCGACGCGACCTTGCGGACGCTGACCTTCGACGGGCTGGAGCATCTGGAGGCGGCGATGAAGGAGCACGGCCGGGCACTGCTGCTCACGGCGCACCTCGGCAACTGGGAGCTACTGGCAGCCTCCCACCGGCTCACCGCATACGGACTGTCGATTGTCGTGCGCTCGCTCGACGCCGCACCGCTCGATGCCCTCGCCAGCGAGCTGCGGCGCAAGACCGGGGTGGAGCTCATCGACAAGCGCGGCGCTCTACGGCCCGTGCTGGACGCGCTCCGCCGGGGCCGCCTCGTCGGCATCCTCATGGATCAAAATGCCGCGCGTCACGAGTCCGTCTTCGTGCCATTCTTTGCCCGGGCCGCCAGCACGTCCAAGAGCATGGCCCTGCTCGCGCTGCGCACGCGGACGCCGGTGGTCCCGGTGTTCACGCACCGAGAGGGGCGTGGCCGCCATCGCGTGGTGGTCGAGCCCGCGCTGCCGTGGCCGGCCGCAAAGGAAACGGAGGCAGCGATCCTCGAGCTGACGACACGATGCAACGAGGCGATCGAGCGCGCGATCCGTCGCTCTCCAGAGCAGTGGCTGTGGTCTCATCGCCGCTGGCGCACGCGTCCGGCCACCGAAGGGCGCTCATGAGCCGCCTGTTGCTCGCGCTCCTCGCGTTCCTCTCAGTCGCCGGTCACGCCCATGCCCTCGATGTGTCTGTGGCGCCCTATCTCCAGTCGCTTTCGGCGCAGGCGGTGGGAGTGGTGGAGGGACGAGTCTACGAGCATCGCCGGCAGCCGCAGGCACCGGAGGTCCCGCTGCCGGGCGCCAGTGTCGTCCTCATACCCCGGTCGGAGGCGCTCGGGCGGGCGCTGGAGGACGTCAAGCGTCACGCTCGTGACTCTGCACGCGCCTATCGGGAGGCCGTGACTCGGATGCGACGTGCCAAAGAAGCGTACGAGCGTGAGCTATCGCAGGCGGGCGCGGGCGACCTCGTGCGACCCCTCTCCGTGGATGCCGAAGGCACCTTCCGGGCCGTCGACGTGCCCGCCGGCGACTGGCTGGTCATCGCCTCCGTCGCGGATTTCGTGGCGGCTTCCACTGTGCGCGCAACATCCAAGGAGCGGGACAAGTACCAGATCTCTCCCCGTGTCACCGGTTACGAGGCGGTACGCCTGTGGATGCGCACGGTTACGGTCACGCCGGGCGGCCGCGAGTCGGTGGAGTTCAACGATCGCAACGTGTGGTTCTCGGGCGTGGCGGAGAACCGCGTGATGGATACCGGCCGCTAGCCGGTCTCCATCACGCGGAACGCGGCTACTTCTTGTCTGCGGGCTTGGTCGTGTCCTTGGCCACCGTAGCCTTGGAGCGCACGTTGATGGCGGAGGCGACGGACTTCCCCTCGTGGTCCATGTAGCGAACGTTGACCGCGTCGCCGACGGCGAGGTCCTTGGCCACCACATCCTTGCCGGCCTTCTTGATCTGGGTCTTGTTGTTGACGCTAAACGTCCACTCGACGTCCTTGCCCTTGTCCTTGCCGGCGACGACGACGCTGTCGGCCGTGACCGACTTCACCGTGCCGTTGGCCGTCTTCACGGGCATCTTCTTCTCGGTTGACTTGGTGGCGGCGGGAGCCTCAGCCTTTTTCTCGGCCGGCGGCGTCTGGGCGGCCACGAAGCCGGTAATTCCGACAACAAAGGCGAGCGCGGCGAACACGGCAGTCAATCTCTTCAAGGCACGTTCCTCCAGTTCGGGTTAGGAGTTCGCGGGTCAGAGCCGTCAGAATGGCGGCGGGGGGCGGCGTCGGTCCCGGTGGTAACTATCCGGTAAGACTCAACTAAATACAATGTTTCTTCCTTGGTGCATCAGGTCCTGGCGGCGATTGACCGAGGACTTTCGATTATGGTAAAAATAACTAAGATTTCCTGATCCTATGGCGATTCGATCCCATTTCCTCGGCATCTCAGTTGTTTTCCTTCTCGTTTTGGCATCAGGTGCTTTAACGCCCGTTGCCGCCGAGTCGCTCATCGTTGAGCCATCCCTCATCACCGTGTATCCCGCCTCGCTTGGTGAACCTACAACCGTCGAGCGGAGTTCCACGCTGCCGCGGGCGGATGACACCACTTCGGCGTCCGAATCCGCGTTGATGGAAGCGATCACCATAGAGCAGAGCCAGGCTGACCTCGATCCCATCGCGGAAGCGTTCGCCGAGTCCACGCGACTCTCGCTCCACCACCTCGCCAAGGTCCCCGAGCCCCCCGCGTACCCCGTGACCGTGAACCCCCAGGTCCAGTTCTTCATCGACCGCTTCACGATCTATCGCCGCGAGGTCGTCTCGCTCTGGGTCAACCGGTCCGCGCGCTATCTCGGGATGGTCCGCGACGTCATGCGCAAGAAGGGACTGCCGGAAGAGTTGGCGTTCACGGCCATGATCGAGAGCGGGTACAACCCGCACGCGGTGTCCCCGGCAGGGGCCAAGGGCATGTGGCAGTTCATGGCGCCTACGGCCCGACGATACGGGTTACGCGTCGACCAGTGGATCGACGAGCGGCTCGACCCGGAGAAGTCGACGGTCGCCGCCGCTTCATACCTCCGGGACCTGCACGCGCTCTTCGGCTCCTGGCCGCTGGCGCAGGCTGCGTACAACGCCGGCGAGGTCAAGGTAACCCGGGCCATCCGGGTGACCGGCTCCAACGACTTCTGGACGCTGGCGCGCACGAATCATCTCCGCCGCGAGACCAAGGAGTTTGTGCCGCAGATCCACGCCGCCACCGTGATCGGTCGCGATCCCGAGCGCTTCGGCTTCGAGTTCGACGATCGCCCGGGCCCCGCGACGGAAACCGTGTCCGTGCCGCCTGCCACTGACTTGCGACGGCTATCGGTCACCGCGGGTATTCCGCACGAGACCCTGCGCTCCATGAACGCTGTGCTCGTGCGCGGGGTGACGCCCCCCGGCGCGCGTTACGACCTGCGGGTCCCGGTGGGCGCGCGTGATCAGGTGGTGACGGCGCTCGCGCCTCGCCGAGCCACCGGCACGGTGGCCGCCGCCAAGCCCGGCGCGAGCCGGGCAAGCCGGAGCGCCCCCAACTCCGATGTGCACATCGTGCGGCCGCGAGATACGGTGAGCGCCATCGCCAAGCTCTACGGTGTGTCCGTTGGCGACGTGGTGCGATGGAACCGCCTCGAGCGCCAGGACAGCATTCGCCCCGGTGACCGCCTTCGAGTAGCCGCTGATCTCCGCCAGGCCGCCGAGCGCGACGGTCAGGGCGGGTACCGCTGACGGTCGAAGTCCGGCTCTTCGCGACCCTCGCCCGCTTCCTTCCTCCCGGCAGTCAGAACGGCAAAGCTATCCTCGACCTCCCCGAGGGAAGCACCGTGCACGACCTGCTAAGGACCCTCGGTATCCCGTCCTCCCTCGAGCGCGTGATGCTCGTCAACGGGACGGACGCCTCGCCCGATTGCCGAATCGTCGAGGCCGACATCATCGACGTCTTCCCGCCCCTCGCAGGCGGCAGCTCCGTCGGAATATCGAGGGGTGCCACGGCTTTGCCGGGGCGCTGCCGAGCGTACGGGGGGCCAGCTATCCTTCCGGCCTCGTCGCTGCCCGGTGGATCTCCGAGTCGATCTCGGCGCCTACGAGAAGCACCAGCCCGCTGAGGTAGAGCCACAGCATCAACAAGATGACACCGCCGATGGAGCCGTAGGTGGTGTTGTATCCGCCGAAGACTCCGACGTACTCGCGCAGGCCGAGGGAGACCAGCAGCCAGCCGATGACAGCGAAGACAGAGCCGGGAGACACCCAGGACCTCCGGCGCTTGACCGAAGGCGCGAGCTGGTAGACGAGGGTAATGGCGGTGAAGACGCAGGCGATGAGCACGGGCCACTGCGCGATGTTCCAGGTCGCCCTGAAGACGGCGCCCAGGCCGATCCATTGCGCGACCGCCTCCCCGATCCGCTTCCCGAACACGAGAAGGATGAGGGCGGTGAGGGTGAACAACGAGAGGCCGATGGTGAGACCAAGGGCCGCCAGGCGACGACGCCACCACCGGCGCGGATCCGCCGTATGGAAGACGACGTTCAGGGCAGTCATGATGGAGAGCATCCCGCTCGAAGCCGCCCACAGCGCCGCCACCACGCCGATGGACAACAGCTCGCCGCTGGCGTCCAGAACGATTTCCGCGAGCGTCCGCGTCACCAGCGACGCGGCGTCGCCCGGCAGTACGCGCGCCGCGTAGGTCATCAGCTGATCCATGAGCCGCGGAAAGGGCAGGAGGCCGAGGAGCGCGGTGAGGAAGAGAAGCGTGGGGAACAGCGCCAACAGAAAGTAGTAGGAAAGCCCAGCGGCGCGGTCGAAGACCTCGTCCTTCCAGAGCTGGCCGTAAACGCGGCGCTGCAGCTCGCGGAAGGACAGGCCGCCCAGGCGCCACGGAGATATCGCCGGGCGCACTGCGGCGGGGCGAGACCGCCGGTCGGGATTCACGATGGCGGCCCAATGGTACAGTCAACCCCTCCCGAAGCGTCTAGGAACGCGGTGGCCCGAATGCCGAACCGGTCCGACGGTCACAGTTACCGAGGCGCCGGGGGGGCCGATGGTACACTCGAAGGGCTGAAACGACGGACGGTTACAACGTTGGAAGCGTCTAGGAACCCGGTGGGCCTCCCGGACTTCAAATCCCACCCGGCGAAAGCCCCTCTCACCAGTCGTTTCGCCTACTTCCCGCGATTCCACCTTCCGACCGGTGAGCGCCCCGTGACGGCCAATGACGCGGCGTTGCAGGTGATTGGTGACAGCCACGGTGACAGCTCACCGATGACGGAGTCGCGATAGTGAACGCGCGTCAGGGAGGCGAGAAGGAGCTTGCGCTCCGATCAGGACAGTCGGTTGCCGCGAATCATTTGCGCGGCGAGGTCCCAGCGGTTTCTCAGGGCGATCATTGCCCCGTCATCCAGCACGGACGGCGGGGGCCAGTTCAATGCGAAGATTCCGCGCCCGGTAGGATCAACAATCGGCCACAGAAGGCGCAGTCTATCCGTCCACCCACCGTCCGTCTGTGGAATCCATATACCGGGCGGTGGCAGACGTTGCGCCTCGAAGAAAAAGTTTTGAAATGCGACGCGTCCGATACTGAACGTGGTCACGGTAGCGTTGCCGCTAAGGGCGGTACCGGCTTCTCCGAGCGTCAACCCGCGGTCCGTCGCCGTGCCAAGCATCGAACCCGAGTAGGACGCAAGCCACGTGACTAGCCCCGCGACAGGCGGCTTGCGATGGCGGTAAAGATGCTCGTACTCGGACCTCCCGAAGCGCCTGCTCTCTTTTGGGGCGATGAGGTCAAACACGAGCATTGTCTTGTAGGTCCATGTGGCAAAACGCGTACCCTGGACTTCATCAAAGGTAATCGCGCTTCCCTCGCGGATCATCGAGGAGAGGAATGGGCGAACAGATTCCTCCAAGTCATGCATCCAGCCCTCATTGCACGTCTTACAGATTTCGTTCACGGTGATTCCCATGTCGTCAGTTGGCTTCCATTGGGTGACAGCTGCGGCGCGGTGCAGTTCGATGTTAAGACTGTGAACGTGACCTGCGGGAGCGGGAAGGCACGTCTTAGGGCTCGTAAGACAGTAAATGATAGAGTCCGCGCGACCGGAGGGTCGAATCGA
>JBKKCN010000688.1:0-15351 GCA_046712525.1 Candidatus Rokuibacteriota bacterium | reverse complement strand
GGTGTGCGCCTTGGAGGGTAGAAGGAGATAACCGTTTCCGATTGCGACGGCGAGAAGAATCACGACATAGCCGCCATCAAAGAAATTCCGTCGTGCTGCAGACATTTCCGTCCCCCGACTCATTCGTTGGTTCGACAATAGCGGGTGTGCCGAGGGCCTTCAAAGCAAAATCTCGTGCGCGCAGCCATGCCCTACCACAAACGCCGTACAATCGCGCGCATGACGGAACGAGCCTGCGATTCATTCCCCGATGAGACCCTGGGATGCGCCATCGCGCGCGCTCGCCACCTCGAGATCAACGGCCTTCGACTGCATTTGCTGGAGGGCGGACGGACGGAGGGTCCCGTGCTGTGTTTCCTGCACGGCGGCTCGGCGCACGCGCACTGGTTCGACGCCGTGCTACCCCATTTCGCCGACCGCTTTCACGTGATCTCACTGGATCAGCGGGGCCACGGCGAGAGCGAGTGGGCCTCGCCGCCCGCCTACGCCACGGAGGACTTCGCGAGCGATCTGACGGCCTTGATGGATCGCATGGATTGGCCGCGCATGGCCGTCGTGGGCCACTCGATGGGTGGCCACAATGCGACGGCCTTCGCCGCCTGGCATCCGGATCGCGTGAGCGCGCTCGTCATCGCCGACTCGCGTCCCTCGCTGCCGCCCGAGCGCCTGGAGCGCATGCACGACCGAGGACGCCGCGCGCCCCGCCTGCACACGAGCCGGGAGTCCGCCTTGCGCTCGTTCCGCCTTCTCCCACGCGAGACCGTCGCCTCGCCCGCGCTGCTGGAGCACCTGGCGGGACACGGTCTGACGAATCGCGACGGCGGCTGGACGTACCGCTTCGATCCCGCCTGCAACGGATCGCGTCGCCCCGCCGATCTCTGGCCGCTCCTACCGCGCATCACCGCGCCCACTCTGATCGTCCGTGCCGAGCTCAGCCCCATCATGACCCCCGAGATCGTCTCCCGAATGCGCGCCGCCATGCCTCACGCCCGCTTCATCGAAATCCCCAACGCCTACCACCACCTCGTGCTCGACACCCCAGGTTCCTTCAACGCCGCCGTACGAACCTTCCTCGACGAAGTGGTTCCCGGCTAGAAGCCCGCGCGCGAGAATCGACGCGTCGGTCCGGGATTAGCACGCGTTCGGCGGGGGCGGGTCGCGGCTCGGGGTGCAGCGACCCGTTTCCCTCGCAACTAGGACCGCACATCGGCGTGTCGGTGGAGCCCAGCCACCCTCGATCCGATTCGGCCACCATTCACGTGGTCGTCGCACCCCGAGCCGCGACCCGCCCCCGCCGAACGCCGGTTCAAATGCACGTCTACGCGTCGGATCGCGGGACGCGGCCGACGTGCAGCGCGATGGCGCCCAATCCGTAGCGGCGGTAGGTGACGTCGCGGTAGCCGAGGTCGGTCATGAGGCGGGCGAGGGCGCGTGGGCTGAGGTAGCGATCCACCGACTTGGGCAGGTACGTGTACGCCTGGCGGTCGCCGGCGATGAGGGCGCCGATGAGCGGGACGACGCGGCGGAAGTAGAGGGCGAAGAGGGCGTCCCAGCCGGGGATGTCGGGGCGGATGATCTCGAGCGCGATGACGAGACCGCCGGGGCGCGTGACTCGGCGCATCTCGCCCAGGCCTGTGGGCAGGTCGCCGAGGTTCCGCAGCAGAAAGGCGGACGTCACGCACGCGAAGGCTTTGTTGGCGAACGGGAGCGCAAGAGCGTCCGCGGCCACGAGGGGGATGCGCTGCATCGAGCGGCCTGCGAGCTTGCGCTGGGCCGCGGTGAGCATACCGAGCGCGAAGTCGGCGCCGACGACCTTGCGGCCAGGGCTGGCGGCCTGCAGCGCGATGGCGAGGTCAGCGGTGCCCGTGGCGAGGTCGAGGATGGGGCCGGCGGGAGCGGTGGCCGCGGTGGTGGCGGCGTAGCGGCGCCAGGCGTGGTGGCGGCCGCCGGTCATCAGCGTGTTCATGAGGTCGTAGCGGCCCGCGATGCGGGTGAACATCGCGCGCACCGACTCGGAGTGGGACCTTATCTCCATAGTCCGGTGACGACGCCGGCGAGCACGATCATGGCGATGTAGCCGTTGACGTTGAAGAAGGCGAGGTTGACCTTCGAGAAGTCGTCCGGCGCCACCAGCGAATGCTCGTAGACGAGCAGGGCGACCACGGTTGCCCAGCTTATCCAATAGAAGGGGCCGAGGCCCGTCATCCAGCCCAGGAGGGCGAGGGCGAGCGCGGTGAGCAGGTGATTGACGCGCGCCATGCGCAGGGCGGCGGCGGGGCCGAAGCGGGCGGGGAACGAGTGCAGGCGGTGGGCGCGGTCGAAGTCGATGTCCTGGCAGGCGTAGATAAGGTCGAAGCCCGCGATCCACACCGTGAGCGCGAACCACAGCACGAAGGCCGGCGCCTCGAACTGCCCGCGCACGGCGATCCAGCCCCCGGCGGCGGCGATGCCGTCCGTGAAGCCCAGGATCCAGTGCGAGGCCCATGTGAAGCGCTTGGTGTAGGAGTAGCCCACCAGGAAGGCGAGCGCCAGCGGCGACAGCGCCAGGCAGAGCGGGTTCAGCATGGCGGCGGCCACGAACATCAGCACGGCGCCGCCCACCGCCAGCGCCTTCAGCTCTATCGCGGCGAGCAGTCCGCGCGGCAGGTGGCGCCCCGCCGTGCGCGGGTTGCGCGCGTCGATCCACCGGTCCACCACGCGGTTGGCAGCCATGGCGCAGGTGCGCGCGCCCACCATGGCGGCCGTGACCCAGCCGATCGTCCACCAGCCCGGCCAGCCGCCGGCAGCGAGGAGCATCGCGATGTAAGCGAAGGGAAGCGCGAAGACCGTGTGCTCGAACTTGATGGCGTCGAGCAGGTGCGACAGCTTGCTCAGAGCCCGTAGTCCTTCCAGCGCCGGCTCACGCGCTCGCGAACGTCATCCGTCATCACGATCTCGTCGGGCCACGCCTGGGCGATGTCGTCCATGGGCCCCTTCTCGGTGGCGTCCACGCCCAGCTTGCCGCCGAAGCGGTGGCGAAGGGCGGCGTGGTCCAGATCGTCCATGGGCCCCTCGATGAGCAGCAGATCGCGCTTGGGGTCGATGTTGCCGGTGGCGCGCCAGGCCACCTCCGAGAGGTCGTGCACGTTGACGTGCTCGCTCACCACCACGATGGTCTTGGCCAGCATCATCAGGCCCATGCCCCAGAGCGCCGTCATGACCTTGCGCGCATGTCCCGGATAACGCTTACGGATGGAAACGATGACGAGGTTGTGGAACACGCCCTCCGCCGGCATGTTCATGTCGATCACCTCGGGCAGCATCAGCTTGATGATGGGCAGAAATAGGCGCTCCGTTGCCTTACCGAGCCAAAAATCTTCCTGGGGCGGCCGCCCCACGATGGTGGTCGGATAGATCGGCCGCGCGCGCCGCGTGACCGCCGTGAGATGGAAGACGGGGTACTCGCGGGCCAGCGAGTAGTACCCCGTGTGGTCACCGAACGGGCCCTCGAGCCGCCGCTCGGCGGGATCCACGTAGCCCTCCAGCACGATCTCGGCCTGCGCCGGCACCTCGACGTCGATCGTCTTGCACCGTACGAGATCCACGCCCGACCCCCGTAGCCAGCCCGCGAAGACGACCTCGTCGACGCCGGGCGGCAGGGGAGCGGAGGCGGCGTAGATCATCGCGGGATCGCCACCGAGCGCGATCGCCACCGGCATGCGGCCGCTCTCGGCCAGGCGTTCGTGCTCGGCGCCGCCCTTGTGGATCTGCCAGTGCATGCCGAGCGTCCGATCGTCGAAGACCTGGAGCCGGTACATCCCGACGTTGCGCGCGCCCGTACGGGCCTCGCGCGTGAACACGGCCGGCAGCGTGATGTAGCGCCCGCCGTCGCCCGGCCAGCACTGGAGCACCGGCAGTCCCGCCAGTGATGGATTGGCCGTCTCCACGATCTCCTGGCAGGGCGCCTGCGTGACGTGACGCGGCGCCGCCCTCGCGATGTCAATCAGAGTGCCCAGTTTCTTCAAACGTTCGGCGAAGGTGCCCGGTATCTTCAGATCGAGCAGCTTGGCGACGCGGGCGCCGAGATCGTCCAGGCGCTCGACGCCGAGGGCGGCCGTCATGCGGTCTTCGGAGCCGAAGGCGTTGACGAGCACGGGCATGTCGAAGCCTTCCACGTGCTCGAACAAGAGAGCGACGTTGGCGCCACCGCTGCGCTTGGATACTCGGTCGGTGATCTCCGTGATCTCGAGGTCGCGTGAGACCGGCACTGTCACGCGGTGCAGTCGTTCCTGCTTGTCGAGATGCGCGACGAACTCGCGCAGGTCGGTAAACGGCACCGCGCTACTCGGAATAGAACGTCGCGACGAGCCAGCCGGCGACGACGGGGAAGATCAGGCTGGGGATGACGCGGACGGCGACGAACTTCCAGCCGAGCAGGGGGGCTTCCCACGCGATGATTCGCTGCACTCCGAAGAGGGACCAGGCGGTCATGTAGGCGACGAGGGAGGGGAGGCCGGCGCCGGAGTTCGCGAGGACCACCATCAAGGGCACGCTGATCATGGGACCGCCGGGCGTCAGCACGCCCGCCACGGAGGCGACGAGGATCGCTTTCATGCCGCCCGCGCGCCCGAAATAGCGGGCCACGGTTTCCTGCGGGACCAGGACCTGAAGGAGACCCGCGAGGATGAGGGCCGGGATCAGACGGGGAAGGATGAACCACAGCATCGCCAGACCGTTGCGGGCGCCGATTACCGGTAGGGATGGGTCCTTCAAATAGGCGATGATGGCGAAGGCCACCGCGAGAAGCGCCAGCACGATTGTGGAAAGGTCCAGGCGCATTGCCCGCACATTATGGCATACGGATCCGGGCGAACCGCCCGGGTGGGTCAGGCAGAAGCGGCGAGGCCGGGGCGCTCCAGATACTCGAGAATGCGGCTCCACTCGACGGGCTTTGTAAAGACAACGTCGGCTCCGGCCTGGTGGGCGCGTGTAAGGTACGGCTCCCCATATCCGGTGACGACCATCACACGCGTGCCGCGATTCCGGGAACTGGAGAGGATCTGACGGATGAGAACGTCGCCCGGAATGTCCGGCAGGCCGAGGTCGCTCAGGACCACGTCGAAGTCCCGTCGGCCAGCAATCTCAGCCGCTTCGCGGCCGGTGCCGGTCGCTGTGACGTCGGCACCCTCCGCCCGCAGCAGGACGGTGAAGACCTCACGGATGTCCGCCGCGTCTTCAACTAGCAGGATTCGCATACCGTCTAATGCCATCAGGGGTTTGCCGCCGCCGGTATGGGTAGCAAGTGTAATGCCACCGGCGACGCCAAAGCCTCGGTTATACTCGTAAAACCTACCGTGGATCACTTCGGCGCCAGTCTGATCGAAGGGCTTGAGGACGCGGTCGTTGTCACCGACAGCGCGCTTGCCGTCATCGCCTGGAACCGGGTCATGGAGCAGCTGACGGGCACGCGCCGGGCCACCGCCATCGGCCGCCCCGCCACCGACCTGCTCGCCTTCCTGCGCGACACGGACGTGTCGGCACACCTAAAGCGTGCGCTCGACGGCGAAGAGTCGTGTCCAGGTGAGGTGGCGTACGCGATCGGGGACCGCGAGGGCTGGATGCAGGTGCGCTACGTACCCTGGCGCGGCGCCGACGGATGTGTAGCGGGTGCCATCGCCTTCCTCGCCGACGTGAGCGCGCGGCGCCGGCGCGACACGTTCGGGCGCGCCCTGGAGGCGATCGGCCAGTCGCTGACCTCTTCGCTCGACCTCAACGAAGTCCTCGACACCATCGTGGACCGCGCGCTCGAGGTGATGAGCGCGGAATCCGCACTCGTGGTCTCGTGGGACGGCCGCGCGCGCGCGTTCTCCGTCATGCGCTCCGCGGGCCGCCTCTCCGCGCATTACCCGGTGGCGGGCATGATCCCCGCGGGCGGCGGTCCCGCCAGCCGCGCCATCCTCGAAGGCCGCCCGGTGGTGACCTCCAACATCCTCACCGATCCCGACGTCACGCTGGCCGAGGGGCGCCGCGAGAAGATCGAGCACGAAGGGTTCAAGGCGGTGGCGGCGGCGCCGCTGCGCTCCAAGGGCCGCGTGCACGGCGCGCTCATCGTCCATTACTGGAGCGAGCGCCGGTTCAACGATGACGACACCGCCGGCCTGCGGCTGCTCGCCGAGCAGGCCGCGCTCGCCATCGACAACGCGCGCCTCTATGCCGAGGCCACGCGCAGCGCCGAGCGGTTGCGCGAGCTGGCCGAGGTCGAGCAGCTCGTGACGGAGTCGCTCGTGGTCGACGACGTCCTGCGGCGCATCACGCAGGCCACGGCGCGGTTGCTCAACGCCCCCGTCGTGCAGCTGTGGACGGCCGATCCGGTGCAGCGCGTCCTGCGCCTGCAGGCCTCGAGCCTGGAGCCGGGCAGCCTCGAGGTGCGCATGCCCCGCACGGTGGCCTTCGGCGAGGGTGTGGCGGGGCGGGTGGCCGAGGCGAAGACACCCGTGTACGTCTCGGACGTGGGCAACGACCCGCGCGCGTTGTCTTCCGAGTGGGCGCGCGAGTCCGGCATCCAGCGCATGCTGTCGGTGCCGATCCTCTCCGGCGACGACCTCCTCGGCGTGCTCGCCGTGCGCTCGCGCGAAGAATCGCTGGCCAACGAGGAGAACCGCGCCCTCGTCGTGTCCTTCGCCGCACGCGCCGCCGTGGCCATGCAGAACGCCCGCTCGTACGCGGATGCGGTGCAGCGCGCCACGCGCCTGCGCGACCTCGTCGCGGTGAGCCGGTCCATCACCGCCTCGCTCGACTCCGCCGACGTCATGCAGCGCATCGCCAACGCCGCGAGCGCCATGCGCCCGGGCGCGATGTCGGCCGTGCACCTGCTCGACACGGAAGCCCGTCTGCTGCGCTCAGCCGCGCTGTCGGCGGGGCCGTGGGACGGGCTGCCGCAAGAGCGGCCGTCCGACGCGGGGTTGCCCGGCCTCGTGGTGGAGCGCCACGAGCCGGTGCTGATCCCGCAGCCCGCCACCCACGCGCGCACGATGTCGCGCGAGTGGTGGCAGCAGCGCCCGAAGTCGAGCTATTACGGCCTGCCCATCGACGTCGGTGACACCTTCGTGGGTGTCCTCGACTACATCCTGCCCGAGGGGCTGCCCGATCCTGAGGAGCAGGACGCGCTGCGGCTGCTCGCGGCGCAGGCGGGCGTGGCCATCCGCAATGCGGGCCTCTACCAAGCTGAGCGTGTGCAGGCCGATCGCATCCGCGCCCTCGCCGCCATCAACCAGCGGATGTCCGGCGCGCTCGACATCGACGAGCTGCTGCGCATGATCTCGGTGTCGGCGGCGCAGCTGAGCGGCGTGCGCTTCGCGTCCTTCTGGCTCGCCGACGACAGCGCGCGCACGCTGTCGTTCGTGGGCGGCTCCGTCCCGGAGATCGTGGCGGATCTTCCGGACCGCACCATTGACTATGACGCGGGCGGCATCGGCTGGGTCGCGCGCCACCGCGCGCCGCTCGCCGTCGACGACGTCTTCGCCGACAGCCGCATGTCGACCGAAGCATGGTGGCGCCGCTGGGACCTGGTGGGTTTCCTCGGCTATCCCGTCACCGCGGGCGACGAGCTGCTCGCCATCCTCGTGCTCAGCCACTCCGAGCCCGTGCGCTTCACCCCCGAGACTGCCGACGTGGTGGAGATGTTCGTGGCGCAGGCGAGCGTGGCCGTGCAGAACGCGCGCCTCTACCGCGAAGCCCAGCGACGTCGCGACGTGGCGGAGGTGCAGGCGCGCCTGGCGCGCGAGCTGACGGGCACCCTCGACGTCGACCGCATCGCCGAGCTCACCACGCGCGGCATCGTCGATCTGCTCGGTGTGCGCGGCTCCGCCGTCTTCCGCTTCGAGCCGGAGGACGGCACGCTGCACGCGCTGAGCACCTGCGGCCCCGACGGTGGAAGCGCGCACGGCACGGTACTGCAGCCGGGCGAGGGTGTCGCCGGCCGCGCCGTGGCCGAGCGCAAGGTGGTGGTGGATGGCGGCGTGGGCGTGCCGCTCTTCACGCACGAGCGCATCGTCGGCGCCCTCGCGGTGACGGAGCGCGTGGGCCGCGAGTTCACCGCCGAGGAGCTGCAGGCGCTGCAGGCCATCGCCGACCAGGCCGCGCTCGCCTTCGAGAACGCGCGCCTCTACGAGAGCGCACGCGACAGCCTGGTGCGCCTGCGCGACACCCAGGCCCAGCTCGTGCAGGCCGCCAAGATGTCCGCCCTCGGCCAGCTCGTCTCCGGCGTCGCCCACGAGCTGAACAACCCCCTCAGCGTCATCATCGGCTACGGCCAGCTGTTGCTCTCGCGCGAGACGCCCGAGCAGTTGCGGCGCCCGGTGGAGCTCATGGTCTCGCAGGGCGACCGCATGGCGAAGATCGTGCGCAATCTGCTGTACTTCGCGCGCCAGCGCCCACCCGAACGCGCCGCGGTGGACATGCACATGGTGCTCGAGCAGACGCTGTCGCTGCGCATGAACCAGCTCACGCTCTCCGGCATCACGGTGGAGAAGGACTTCACCAAGCCGCTGCCCTTCATCAACGGCGACGGGCAGCAACTCGAGCAGGTGTTCCTCAACCTGCTGCTGAATGCCGAGCAGGCCATCCTCGAGGCCAAGCCCGGGGGCCGCATCCTGCTGCGCACGCGCGTGAGCCCCGACGGCCGCGTCATCTTCGCGGACGTGATCGACGACGGTCCCGGCATCTCCCCCGACGCCCTCACGCGCGTGTTCGAGCCCTTCTTCACGACGAAGGTGGTGGGTATGGGTACCGGCCTCGGCCTGTCGGTGTCCTACGGCATCGCCGAGGAGCACGGCGGCCGCCTCAGCGTGCAGAGCCGCCCCGGCGAGACGATCTTCACGCTCGAGCTGCCGGTGACGGAGCTGACCTACAAGGCCACCGATCCGCTGGTGCGCCGCCCGCCCGTGGACGGCATCGGCCGCGTCGCCCTCGTGGTGGAAGACGAGCCGAGCGTGCTCGACTTCGTGGTCACGCTCCTCGGTGACACCGGATGGCGCGTCGACGTCGCCACCGGCGGCCGCGCCGGCTTCGAGTCGGTCCGCCGGGGCTCGTACGACCTCATTGTGTCGGACATGCGCATGCCCGAGGGTGATGGCGAGGAGTTCTACCGAAAAGTCCTCCGCCACGATCGCAAGCTCGCCCGCCGCTTCATCTTCATCACCGGCGACACCGCGAACGGCGAGGCGTGGTCGTTCCTGGAGGGCACGGACACGCCGGTGGTCGAAAAACCGTTCTCGTCCTTCGCCTTCGAAGACGCGGTGCACCGCGTGGTGCCCGCGTGACCAAGTCCGAGCTGGTGGGCATCCTCGCCAAGGCCTCCGGCGGCTCCCGCGCCTCCGCCGAGCGCGCGCTGCCCACCTTCATGGACGAGATCGTGGAGGCATTGCGCCGCGGCCGCTCGGTGACCATCAGCGGATTTGGAACGTTCGTGGTGTCGCGCAGGGCGGCACGGCCGGGCCGGCATCCGAGGACGGGCGCGACGATGGCGCTGCCGGCGGCGAAGGTGGCGCGCTTTCGGCCCAGTCGCGCGCTCAAGACTGCGGTTCGCTGAGCGTTTTCGCCGCGCGCGTTTGACGCGCCACGTACCATGTGGTGTAATTCGTTGCCGCAGATTTTGGTGGGGGATCGTCTAGGGGTAGGACGCCAGGTTCTGGCCCTGGTAACGGGGGTTCGAATCCTCCTCCCCCAGCCAATCTCCCCGCGGTTTCGTCCCAGGCGGCCCCATCGTCTAGAGGCCTAGGACACGGCCCTCTCAAGGCTGAAACACGGGTTCGAATCCCGTTGGGGCCACCAACGCTTCGTTGTCACGTGGGTCGGCCACTGCCACCCCGTCGTCGGCAATCAGTCGTCGCTACTCGATCCTCGATCGGCGATCGCCAGCCGGCGCGCGCCGACCCAGCGGTGCTCGAACCAATGTTCATCGAGCCGCGAGACTTTCACCACGTCGCCACTCTTGCTGGCGTGGACAAAATGGCCGTCGCCGATATAGATGCCGTTGTGGCGGAGGCGATCGAAGAACACGACGTCGCCCGGCTGCAGTTCATCACGCGAGACTGGAATCCCGAGCTTGTACTGCCTCACCGCGCCATGCGGGAGTGAAGTTCCGGCCCTGCCATAGACGTACATGACGAACCCCGAGCAGTCGAAGCCCCGGGGGTCGGCGCCGCCCCAACGATACGGTGCGCCGAGGTGTTGCAACGCCACGGGCACAATGCGCGACGCTGTGACGGTCGGGGCACGCGGGCTTTCGCGTACGCTCGCGCCGTCGCGCTGTCGCGCATCCGATGGCGTGCGAGCCTCTGGTCCTGGCCTCGACGTACGTGGCTCGCGCTGGTGTGGATCCATTGCGCGCGGCTCGCGCGTCGCCACGGCTGTCCACGGTCCGTCTTCCGACCGCGATACGTACCATTGACCGGAACGATATGAGTAGTGCCACCCGCTGTAGTAGACAACGTCGCCGTCGCGCAGGTACATCCGCCATTCGGGAATCCAGACGAGTGGGGTCGAGGTCTGAGCATCGGACGGCGCCGTGAATGCGGGGTGAGCGACGGGAGCGGCGGGAATCGATCCCATCGGTTTACCGATGGAGGCACATCCCACCGCGCCCAGTGCCAAGCCCAGCATCCCGACGTTCTGGATGATCGAACGCATGTTCTTCCGGGGAGCAAGAGCAGTGCCGTAGCGGCCTAAGCGCCGTCCGTGAGCAATGATCCACGCTCATCAAGCGTTCCGCTGACGCGCGGCTGACGCCTTGGCATCCGGCTGGGTCATCGGTGCCATTCCGCGTCCGGCGATGTCGGCGGTCACGTCAATCCGCGCGCAAGCGTGGAAGCGCAACTGGATGCCATAAGAGCTGCTCGAGCCGAAGCATTGGGCGCGCTCACGACGTGTCAGGCAGCGCGCTTCGTCGCTGCGAAGCTCTGCTCCAGGCGCGCGTGTTGCGCAGGCGACAATGAGGGAGACCTGCTGGCAAATGGCTGGCAGAAGTACGATCATGAGGAGCAGAAAGGTCACAGCAATGTTCTTCGTCCGCGAGTCGCGCACATCGCGGGTCGCCGTGGCCACCGTCGCATCCGTGACGGCGCTCCTCGCCCTCACCGTGACGTCTCCTGGCTCGCCGCCACGCGACTGGCCGCCGTTTCTCCGCGCAAGCGACGAGTACCCCGCGCAGATCGCGAGCGCTGTCAGGCGGCTGTGGACCGAAGCCACGTTCTCACGGACCGTGAGCGCAGATCCCGCCCCGGTGCCGGTGGCGTTCTACCTGCGCTTCGTCGACGCGCCCGATCTCACGGCCGCCGCCGCGCGGCACCTCGGTCTCACCACCTACGACGTCAAGGTACTGGGCGACGACTGGTACGAGGCCGACGACGGTGACGGCGCGCACGGCGTCTACCGCATACTCTTGCGCGACGGCGGACGGCGCGTCGTCCTGTCCTGGGGTACCCACCGCGGCTCGATCCTGGGCACCGTCGGCGGCAGCGCACTGACGCGGCTCGAGTTCGCCGACGACCGCGGCCGTGTCGCGCAACGCCTCATCGTCAACGTGATCCTCGACAACGGCATTGCCGCCGGCATCACGCGCACGATCCTGCCGTTCTTCGGGTGGTTCGTGGACCGCAAGCTCACCGAAGCGTTTCGCACCACGGCGGCCGCTGCAGCGTGGGCGCACGCCAAGCCGGGCGAGTTCTGTGCCTGGCTGGGCGGCGCCCTCAGTGCCGGTCGCCGCTCCGAACTGCTCGACCTCTTCGACGAGTGCGCCCACCGTTCGCGTGCGGGCGACGAGCCCACGTAACGCGCGTGTGTGGCGTCCGGCGGCTGGTAATAGCTCCCGCTTTTGCGCGATACTCCGTGCGCCAGCCATGACCGTCGACCTCGTGATCAAGAACGGCCGGGTGGTCACGCCCGGCGGGATGCTCGCCGGTGGCGTGGCCATCGACGGCGAGACGATCGTGGCGGTGGGGCCGGACGCGACCCTGCCGGGGGCCCGGCGCACGCTTGACGCGCGCGGACAGTACGTCCTGCCAGGACTCATCGATGCGCACGTCCACATGGGGAGCGAGGAGGACGCGTCGATCGAGGAGGGGCTCGCTCAGAACATGCCGGTCGAGACCGACGGGGCGCTCCACGGTGGCGTCACGACTTTTGCCCATTTCGTCGGCCAGCGACACGAGCCGCTCGTGCCGAACATCCGCACGACGATTCGTGAAGGCAATAGGTGGTCGCGCGTCGACTTCTTCCTGCATGCGATCATGAGCGCCGAGGGCCATTTTACCGAGCAGGCGGAGGTCTACGGGCTCGGGGTCACGTCGTTCAAGCACTTCTTCAACGCCTACAAGGCGCGGCCCACGGAAGGGCTCACGTGGCTCGGCGGGCCCTCGGACAGTGGGATGCTGTTCCGCTCGCTCAAGTTCTGCGCGCGCCAGGGGGCGCCGGCGATCGTGATCGTCCACGCCGAGGACATCGATCTCATCGCCATGCTCGAGGACGAGCTGCGCGCGGCCGGCAGGCGCGATCTCGCCGCGTGGAGCGAGGCGCGTCCGAACGTCGCGGAGGCGACACGCGTGCATCTCGCGATCGAGCTGGCCAGGGAGGCCGGCGCGCCCGTGTACATCGCGCATCTCTCGACCGCGGAGGCGGCCGACCTCGTGGCGGCGGCGCGCCGGGACGGTCGACCGGTGTGGTCGGAGGTGACGCCGCACCACCTCACGCACACGGGCGACATGGAGGCGGAGATCGGCTGCTGGGGGAAGGTGAACCCGCCGCTGAGGGCGCGAACGGACTGCGAGCGTCTCTGGCGCGCGTTCCACGACGGCGGCGTGACGTGCCTCGGCTCCGACCACGGCACGGGCGGGCGCACGCGCGTGACGAAGCAAGGGGGCGGCGACAAGCACGGCAACATCTGGGCGGCGCGCTCGGGCAATCGCGGGGGGCTGGAGCACTTCCTGCCGGTGATGATGACGTTCGGCGTGCATGCGGGGCGGATCTCGATCGAGGACCTCGCGCGCATCGGCGCCACGAACCCGGCGCAGGTCTTCGGGCTCGCTCCCCGGAAGGGGGCGCTGACTCCCGGCGCAGACGCCGACATCGTGCTCGTCGATCCGGAGCGCGAGGTACGGGTCGACGATCGTTTCTATCATTGTCTCTGCGAGGTGAGCGTGTACCAGGGCTGGACGTTCAAGGGGATGGCCACGACGACGATCGTGCGCGGGCGGGTCATGATGGAGGACGGCGAGACAGTGGGCAAGCCGGGCTGGGGCCGCTACGTTGCGCGCGGGCCCGCGGCGGGGGGAGGGACGGTGTGAGCGTCGAGTTCGGCATCAACTTCATGCCGACGGCGCCCGCGCGCGAAATCGTCGAATGGGCGCGGGCGGTCGAGCGCCACGGCTACGCGATCCTCGGCCTCTCGGACTCGCAGTCGATCTGTCGCGACGTGTACGTGACGCTGGCGCTGTGCGCGGCGAACACGGAGCGCATCAGGCTCGGCCCGCGCGTGATTACTCCCGTCACGCGCCACCCGGCGGTCGCCGCCTCCGCGGCGGCGACGCTCGCAGAGCTGGCGCCCGGGCGCACGATGGTCGGCATCGGCAGCGGCGACAGCGCCGCGTACAACATCGGGCTCAAGGCGGTGCCGCTCACCGAGCTGCGCGAGTACGCGCTGACGATTCGCAACCTCCTGACGACGGGCCGCGCCGACTACCATGGGACGACGGCGCGCTTCACGTGGTCGCGGGTCCAGGTGCCGCTCTTCCTCGCCGCCTCCGGCCCGAAGACGCTGCGCCTGGCGGGGCAAATCGCCGACGGCGTCGTCATTCGGACCGGCATCCGGCCCGAGATCATCCGTGACTCGATCGCGCAGGTCCACGCGGGAGCGCGCGAGGCGGGGCGCGATCCCGACACGATCGAGATGTGGTGGTGGCCGGACGCGAACATCGCGGCGAGCCGGCGGGAAGCGATCGAGGAGATCAAGATGTCGCTGGCGGCGGCGGGCAATCACCTCTCGCGCTTCACGACGGAGGGCAAGCACATCCCGCCCGAGCTGCTCGGCAAGGTCAAGACTCTCGGCGAGCGCTACGCGTTCGCCGACCATGTGCAGCCGGGCAGCGCGAACTGCGAACTCATCGAAGAGCTGGGGCTCGTCGACTACCTCGCCGACCGCTTCGCCTTCGCCGGCACGCCCGCCGAGTGCATCAAGACGCTCGAGCGCGCCGTGGACGCGGGGGCGCGCCGGTTCTGGATCAGCATCCACTTCGATGACAAGTTTCGCTTCATGCGAGACTGGGCCGAGCAGGTGATGCCGGCATTTCGCTGAGGACTGGGAGGGCGAAGGCAATGGTCACGATCGCGGGGGTGCAGTTCGCCGGGAACGCCGACAAGGAGATCAACATCCGGACGGCCATCCTCATGGTGCGCGAGGCGGCCGACCGCGGCGCCCGCATCATCTGTCTGCCCGAGCTCTTCAGCACGATGTACTTCTGCGTCGAGACCCGGCGCGAGTACTTCGACTGGGCCGAGCCGATCCCCGGGCCGACGATCGACCGCATGAGCGACGTCGCGCGGGAGACGGGCACGGTTGTGATCGCGCCCATCTTCGAGCGCGCGCCGGACGGGCGTTTCTTCAACACCGCCACGGTCATCGGCCCGGACGGCCACCTGATCGGCAAGTACCGGAAGTCGAGCATCCCGCTCATGGACACGGCCCAGAGCGCCGAGCCACGGGGCAACGAGAAGTTCTACTTCACGCCCGGCGACCTCGGCTTTCCGACCTTCACAACGCCGTTTGCGCGCATCGGCATTCTCATCTGCTACGACCGGCACTTCCCCGAGGCGGCCCGCGTGCTGGGGCTCGGCGGCGCAGAGATCGTCTTCGTGCCCACCGCGACGACGCGCATGACGCGATACCTCTGGGATCTCGAGCTGCGCGCCCACGCGGTGGCGAACGCCTACTACGTCTGCGGCGTCAACAAGGTGGGCGTCGACGTCGGCGGCTCCAAGCGCGATCACCACGGCAACAGCATGATCGTCTCGCCGCGCGGCGAGATTATCGCGGAGGCCTCGGCCACGAAGGACGACATCGCCGTCGCTGACGTGGACCTCTCGGCGCTCCCCAAGCTCCGCGAGCTGTGGGGCTACTACCGCGATCGCCGGCCCGAGATGTACGGGCCGGTGGTGGACCTGCCCGCCGGCGCCGTCCACCCTGCCGGGGCGCCGGAGCCCGCGCCCACCCGCGCCGCCATCTAGGAGCAGGCTGTCGGAGTATCGAGGAGCGCCACGGCTTTGCCGGGGCGCTGCCGAGCGTAGAGTGCATGCACACGAATGAAGGTCGCTGAACTGATT
>JBKKCN010000687.1:0-14760 GCA_046712525.1 Candidatus Rokuibacteriota bacterium | reverse complement strand
CTCGTGGAGAACAAGTTCGGCGTGCTCTCGCGCGTGGCCGGCCTCTTCTCGGCGCGCGGTTACAACATCGAGAGCCTCTCGGTGGGCGAGACCCTCGACGAAACTGTTTCCCGCATGACCATCGTGGTGCGCGGCGACGAGTTCGTCATCGAGCAGGTCACCAAGCAGCTGCACAAGCTCATCGACGTCATCAAGGTGAGCGACCTCACGGACGACAGCCACGTGGAGCGCGAGCTCGTGCTCGTGCGCGTGAACGCGGAGCCGCAGCTGCGGGCGGAGATCCTCCGCACCGCGGACATCTTTCGCGCCAAGGTGATCGACGTCACACCCACCTCGTTCACGCTGGAGGCCACCGGCGACGAGGGCAAGCTGGAGGCGTTCCTCGAGCTGCTGCGCCCGATGGGGATCCAGGAAGTGGTGCGCACGGGCAAGGTGGCCATCGCGCGCGGGCCCAAGACGCGCACGCGCCGCAGCGAGCCGCCGAAGAAGCCCCGCGTCCCCGACGATCCTCGCGTGGTCGGATTTGCAGACTAGCGCGTCGCAGACGAGCGGGCTCGCGGACTCACTCCAATTCAACGAAAGGAACGCATCGAAATGCCGGCGAAGATCTACTACGACCAGGACGCGGACCTCGGCCTTCTCAAGTCCAAGAAGATCGCGATCATCGGATATGGCAGCCAGGGCCATGCCCACGCCCTCAACCTCAAGGACTCGGGCCAGGACGTCGTGGTCGGGCTGTACAAGGGCTCCAAGAGCTGGGCGCGCGCGGAGAAGGACGGCCTGCGCGTCACCACGGTGCCCGAGGCCGTGAAGGTGTCCGACGTGATCATGATCCTGCTTCCCGACCAGACGCAGCGCCAGGTGTACGAGGAGGAGATCAAGGGCAACCTCTCGAAGGGCAAGATGCTGATGTTCGCCCACGGCTTCAACATCCACTTCAACCAGGTGGTGCCCGCCCCCGACGTGGACGTGACAATGATTGCGCCCAAGGCGCCCGGCCACGTGATGCGCGATCTCTTCACCCAGGGGCCGGGCGTGCCCGCCCTCGTGGCCGTCTACCAGGACGTCACCGGCAAGGCGCGCGACAAGGCGCTCGCCTACGGCCGCGGCGTGGGCTGCACGCGCGCGGGGGTGATCGAGACGACCTTCAAGGAAGAGACGGAGACGGACCTCTTCGGTGAGCAGGCGGCGCTGTGCGGCGGCATCTCGCATCTCATCAAGGCCTCCTTCGAGACGCTCGTGGAAGCGGGCTACCAGCCCGAGGTCGCCTACTTCGAGTGCATGCACGAGATGAAGCTGATCGTCGATCTCTTCTACCAGGGCGGCCTCGCCTACATGCGCTACTCGGTATCCGACACCGCCGAGTATGGCGATTACACGCGCGGCCCCCGCATCGTGAACGAGCAGACGAAGGCCGAGATGAAGAAGATCCTCGGCGAGATCCAGTCCGGCCAGTTCGCGCGCGAGTGGGTGCTCGAGAACCAGGCCCACCGGGCGGGCTTCCTCGCCATGCGCAAGCGCGACGCCGAGCACCAGATCGAAGAAGTAGGCAAGCGCCTGCGTTCCATGATGTCGTGGATCAAGCCCACCCGCGAATGATGACGATGAGCACGCCCGTGATCGAGGAGCGCCCCGGCGCCCCCCACGTGACATGACCATGCGGAAGATTCCCGTCGCGCGTGAGGGATGGGCCTTCATCGTCGGCCCCGCGGTGATCGCCGCCGGGCTGGCGCTGCTGGGGCGGCGCAAGGCGGCGCTGCCCTTCGCGGCCGCCTCCCTCGCCTCCCTCGGGTTCTTCCGAGATCCCGAGCGCGTCGTCCCCGACGTGGCGCACGCGGTGCTGTCGCCGGCGGACGGCCGCGTGACCGGGGTCGACGAGGCGGTCGACCCCTTCGTGGGGCCGTCCGTCCGTGTGTCGATCTTCCTCTCGCCGCTCGACGTGCACGTCAACCGCGCGCCCATGGCGGGCATCGTGGTGAACACCTCGTACATGCGCGGCCGCTTCCTCGCCGCCTACGATCCAAAAGCGGGGGAGGTCAACGAGCGCTGCGCGCTCAATCTCCAGGGCGACACGGCGCGGGTGACGGTGGTGCAGATCGCCGGCATCGCGGCGCGACGCATCGTGTGTAGGGTGGGCGCGGGCGACAAGCTGGAGGCGGGAGAGCGCTTCGGTCTCATCCGCTTCGGCTCGCGCACCGACTGCTACATGCCGCGCGGCACGAGCGTGAAGGTGCAGGTGGGCGACCGCGTGACGGGCGGCGTCACCATCATCGGGGTGCTCCCCTGATGGTGGAAGCGCCGCGGCTCATGCGCCGGCACGGCAAGCGCCTTCGGCGGCGCCCGTGGCAGGAGCTGCGCGAGCGGCGCGGGCAGGGGATCTTCCTGCTCCCGAGCCTGCTCACCACCGGCAACCTCTTCTGTGGATTCTTCGCCATCGTGCTCACCGTCGAGTACCGGTACACGGAGGCCGCGCTCGCCATCTTCGTGGCGATGGTGATGGACATGCTCGACGGCCGCGTGGCGCGGCTCATGAAGGCGACCAGCCAGTTCGGCGTGGAGTACGACTCGCTCGCCGACGTCATCTCCTTCTGCGTGGCGCCCGCCTTCCTGCTCTACTGCTTCGCGCTGCGTGACCTGGGGCGGGCCGCGTGGTTCGCCGCCTTCCTCTTCGTCATCTGCGGCGCGCTGCGGCTGGCGCGCTTCAACGTACACACGGGCACCAGCGACAAGCGCTACTTCGTGGGCCTGCCCACGCCGGCGGCGGCGGCCGTGCCCGCCTCCGTGGTCATCCTGCTCCAGGGCGACGAGCCCACCCGGTGGATGCTGGGAGCGATCGCGGTGGGCACCTACCTCGTCGCCCTCGCCATGGTGTCGACCTTCCGCTACTGGAGCTTCAAGGAAGTGGCCTTTGCGCGACGGCGTCCCGGCCAGACCCTCCTCGTGGTGGTGCTGGCGGTCATGATCGTCGCGACGAAGCACGACGTCTTTCTTTTTCTCGTCTTCGCCGGCTACGCGCTCTCCGGCCCCATACGACGGCTGATCGTCGGCCGCACGCCGGTGGCGGCGCTGGAGCCTGGCAAGGAACATTCGTGAGGGGGACAGCATGGATCGCGTGATCATCTTCGACACTACGTTGAGGGACGGTGAGCAGGCGCCCGGGTTCTCGATGAACACCATGGAGAAGCTCGAGATGGCGCGGCAGCTCGCGCGGCTGAACGTCGACGTCATCGAGGCGGGCTTCCCGATCTCCTCCGACGACGACTTCGAGGCCACGCGCCAGGTGGCGCAGCAGGTGGGCACGCTGGAGGGCTCCCCCTCCATCTGCGGCCTGAGCCGGGTGGGCTTGGTGGACATCGACCGCTGCTGGGAGGCGGTGAAGTACGCGCGCAGGCCGCGCATCCACACCTTCGTGGCCACCTCCGACATCCACCTCAAGTACAAGCTGCGCAAGTCGCGCGCGGAGGTGATGAAGGCGGCGGTGGAGGCGGTGCGCCACGCGCGGGGCTACTGCGCGGACGTGGAGTTCTCGCCCGAGGACGCCTCCCGCACCGACTTCGACTACATGTGCGATGTGCTCTCCGCCGTCATCGACGCGGGGGCGACTACCATCAACATTCCCGACACCGTCGGCTACGCCATCCCGCGCGAGTGGGGTGAACGCATCAGCCGCATCCGCGAGAAGGTGCACGGCGTGGAGAAGGCGGTCATCTCCGTGCACTGCCACAACGACCTCGGGCAGGCGGTAGCCAACTCGCTCACGGCCCTCATGAACGGCGCGCGCCAGATCGAGTGCACGGTCAACGGCATCGGTGAGCGCGCGGGCAACGCCTCGCTGGAAGAGATCGTGATGGCCCTGCGCACACGCAAGGACTTCTTCGGTGTGGAGACGCGCGTGAAGAGCGAGGAGATCTTCAAATCCTCGCGCTTGCTCTCGCACATCACGGGCGTGCACGTGCAGCCGAACAAGGCCATCGTGGGTGAGAACGCCTTCGCGCACGAGGCGGGCATCCACCAGGACGGCGTGCTGAAGGACAAGACGACGTACGAGATCATGCGGCCGCAAGACATCGGGCGTCCGCACAACAAGCTCGTGCTCGGCAAGCACTCCGGGCGGGCCGCCCTCAGCGCGCGCCTGAAGGAGATCGGCTTCGAGGTGGCCGGCTCCGACCTCGACCGCGCCTTCAAGGCGTTCAAGGACCTCGCCGACCGCAAGAAGGAGGTCTTCGACGAGGACCTCATGGCCATCGTGACCGACGAGGCCACGCAGGCGGAAGCGACGACGTACGTGCTGGAGTACCTCCACTGCATCAGCGGCACCGGCGTGATCCCCTCCGCCACCGTGAAGCTCAAGAAGGAGGGGGAGTCGTTCCAGAGCTCGGGGGTGGGCGACGGCCCCGTGGACGCCGTCCTCGCCGCCATCGACGCCATCACGGGTATGAAGGGGAGACTGCAGGACTACGCCCTGCGCGCCGCCACCTCCGGTACCGACGCCCTCGGCGAGGTCGCCATGAAGGTGGACTTCGACGGCACCGTGGTCTCCGGCAAGGGCTCGTCCACCGACGTCATCGAGGCGAGCGCGCGCGCCTATCTCAGCGCGCTGAACCGCGCCCTCCACCCGTCCTCACAACGAGTCAAGGAAGCGGGCGGAGTCTAGACATGAAGAGCTTCAAGATCGCGGTGCTGCCGGGCGACGGGATCGGTCAGGAAGTGACGCCGGAGGCCGTGCGCGCTCTGCGCACGGTGGGCCTGCGCACGGGAGTCGCCTTCGAGTTCGAGCAGGCCCTCGTGGGCGGCGCCGCCATCGACGCCGCCAGCACACCCCTGCCGCCCAAGACGCTCGCGCTGTGCGAAGCCTCCGACGCCATTCTCTTCGGCGCCGTGGGTGGCCCCAAATGGGACAACCTGGGCCAGGAGCAGCGGCCGGAGCGTGGGCTGCTCGGCCTGCGCAAGGAGCTCGATCTCTACGCCAACTTGAGACCGGCCAAGTGCTTCCCGATGCTCGTGGACGCCTCCCCGCTGAAACGCTCGGTGGTGGAGGGGACGGACATCATGGTCATCCGTGAGCTCACGGGGGGCCTCTACTTCGGCGAGCCGCGCGGCGTGGAGGAGTTCGCCGACGGCGGCTCGCGCGCCATCAACACGATGGCGTACACGTCACGGGAGATCGAGCGCGTGGCGAGAATGGGCTTCGAGGTGGCGCGCAAGCGCCGCAAGCGCCTGGCCTCCGTGGACAAGGCCAACGTCCTCGTGGTGTCCCAGCTGTGGCGCGAGGTGGTGAACCGCGTGGCCAAGGAGTATCCCGACGTGGCCCTCGAGCACGTGCTGGTGGACAACTGCGCGATGGCGCTCATCCACAAGCCCACGCACTTCGACACCATCGTGACCGAGAACACCTTCGGCGACATCCTCTCCGACGAGGCAGCCATCCTCGCCGGCTCCATGGGCATGCTGCCCTCCGCTTCCATCGGCGGCGACGTGGGCCTCTACGAGCCCGTGCACGGCACCGCGCCCGACATCGCGGGCAAGGGCGTGGCCAACCCCATCGCGGCCATTTTGTCGGCAGCCATGCTCCTGCGGTACTCTCTGAACATGCTGGACGACGCGGCGCGAATCGAGACGGCGGTGCTGCGCACCCTCGAGCGGGGCCTGCGCACGGGCGATATCGCTCAGCCGGGCGAGAAGGTGGTGGGGACGAAGGAAATGGGAGACGCCATCGTGCACGAGCTGGAGGTCCAGTACTGATGGCCTCCGGAATGTGCGTGGCGATGGTGGGCGCCACGGGGGCTGCGGGCGAGATGACGCTTCGAATTCTCGAGGAGCGCAAGTTTCCGGTGCGCGAGCTGCGCTGTTTCGCCTCCGACAAATCCGTGGGCAAGACGGTCACCTTTCAGGGCGAGCCCATCGTCCTTCGCAAGGTCGAGGCCGCCGCCTTCAAAGGCGTCGATATCGCCTTCTGCGCGGCGGGCTCGCCGCAGTCGAAGGAGTACGCGCCCATGATCGTCAAGGCGGGCGCGGTGGTGGTGGACAAGTCCAACGCCTGGCGGATGGATCCGAAGGTCCCGCTCGTGGTGCCCGAGATCAATCCGCAGGCGGCGAAGAAGCACGAGGGGATCATCGCCTCTCCGAACTGCACGACCATCGTCACCGTCATGCCGCTCAAGCCGCTGCACGACGCGGGACGGCTGCGGCGCGTGGTGGCCACGAGCTACCAGGCGGTGTCCGGCGCGGGCGTCAAGGGTATCGAAGAGCTGCGCGAGCAGACGCTGGCGTGGGCACGCGGGGAGGCGATGGTGCCGCGGCATTTCCGCCACCAGATCGCGTTTAATCTGATTCCCGCCATCGACAGCTTCGGCGCCGGCGGCTACACGGGCGAGGAGCTGAAGCTCATCAACGAGACGCGCAAGATCCTCGAGGCGCCGGAGCTGCTCATCGCGCCCACCACCGTGCGCGTGCCCGTCTTCACCTGCCATTCGGTGGCGGTGAATGTGGAGACGGAGGAGAAGGTGAGCGTGGCGCGGGCGCGCGAGCTGTTCGAGCGTTTCCCCGGCCTACGCCTGTGGGACGACCCCGACCAGCACCGGTATCCCATGCCGGTGGAGGTGGCGGGTCAGGACGACTGCTTCGTGGGCCGCGTGCGCGAGGATCTCTCGCACCCGCGCGGGCTCAGCTTCTGGGTGGTGGGCGATCAGCTCCGGAAAGGGGCCGCGACGAACGCGGTGCAAATCGCGGAACTGCTGCGGAGCTCGTAGGGCCCCGCAGCCCGGGAAGGAGGCGCGGACTGACTTCACTCCGGCGTCGCTTCCGGCGTCTCACGGGCGCGCACGCGCGCTTCCAGCTCGCGGTCGTCCTCACCATCTTCGCCGTGTCGTACGTCCTCGTCCCTCGCCTCGCCCACCTCGTGAACACCATGGGCGACTACAACCCGACGCACTACGAGCCCAAGGATGCCGACCGCGCGGAGTGGCTGAAGCGGCAGGGTGATCCCGACAGCTTCCTGTACTCCATCTCCGGCGAGACGGTCTTCAGCGTCGCGCTCTTCGTGCTCGTGGCCGTGGTGTGGCTGACGCTCGTGCCCGAGCGGATGCCGCGGCGACGCCCGCCCTCGCGATAACGCGCGCCCGCACCTTTCGTCTGGTGCTGGCGTACGACGGCACCGCCTATCACGGCTGGCAGTTCCAGCCCTCGCTGCCCACGGTGCAGGGCGCTCTCCTCGCGGCGGCCCGGCGATGTCTGGGAGAGGACGTGCGCATCACGGGCGCCAGCCGGACCGACGCCGGAGTGCACGCGCTCGGCCAGGTGGTCTCGCTCACCACGGCGGGCGCGCTCGCGCCCGCCGCCGTGCAGGCGGCATTGAATGCGCTCCTGCCCCCGGACGTGCGGGTGCTCGAGGTCGTGGAGGCGACGGAGAACTTCGACGCGCGTCGCGCCGCCGCCGGCAAGCGCTACGCCTATCTCGTCGACAATGCGCCGGTGGCGGCGCCGCTCCTGCGTCGCTTCGCCTGGCATCTCCCCGTGGCGCTCGACGTGCCTGCGATGCGGCGCGGCCTCGCTGCGTTACGGGGCCGTCACGACTTCTCGGCCTTCTGCGCCGCCGCCGGCCGCGATGCCGAGCCCACGTGCCGCGTGGCTGCCACCCACGTGATGAGCCGGAAGAGCCGGATCGTGGTCCTGCTCTCCGCCGACCGTTTCCTGCATCACATGGTGCGCAACATCGTGGGCAGCGTGGTGGAGGTCGGACGCGGACGGCGCGAGCCGTCGTGGCTGGCCGAGGTCCTCGCCTCGCGTGATCGCACGCAGGCGGGCGCCACCGCCCCCGCGCACGGCCTGGTCTTGGTCCGGGTGCGCTATCGAGATTAGTTACATGGGGGGCCTCGATGGGCCCCCCGGCTTTGCCGGGGTGCTCCTCGTATTCCGGGCTAGAATCGAATCGCATGCGCACCTTTCTCCGTATCAAGGGGAACATCGCCGAGGAGGTGGACGCGGAGGTCGTGCGCGAGCAGCCGCTCACCGTCTACGTCAACGGCGAGAAATTCCTCACCCTGCTGTGCTCGCCCCAGATGATCGAATCGCTCGTCGTGGGCTACCTGTGGATGGAGAAGGTCATCGGCGCGCTCGACGAGGTTCGCAGCCTCGAGGTGTCGCCCGTGGACGGCCGCGCCGACGTCACCCTCACGCACGAGGTGACGCTGCCCACCGAACGCATCCTCACCTCCGGGTGCGGGGGCGGCATGACCCTTCGCATCGACCACCGGCTGTTCCCGCGACTGGAGTCGACGCTGCGCGTGCGCCCCGAGCAGCTGTCGCGCGGGATGAAGGACCTGTTCACGGCGGCCGAACATTACCAGCGCTCGCGGGGCATCCACGGCGCCGCCCTCTCGGACGGCGAGCAGTTGCTGATCGTGGCCGAGGATGTGGGCCGTCACAACGCGGTGGACAAGGTGATGGGCGAGGCGTTGCGCCGCTCGATCCCGACCGCCGACCGAATACTCTTGTCGACGGGTCGGGTGTCGTCGGAGATGCTGCTCAAGGCCGCGCGCATGGGCGTGCCCATCGTCGCCTCGCGCACCTCGCCCACGGAGATGGCGGTCGCCCTCGCCGAGCAGCTGAACATCACCGTGTGCGGCTACGTGCGTCCGGACAGCCTCAATCTCTACGCGGGCACGGGCGTCGAGCTGGGAACCGTGCCCGTCCTCCGGCATGGCTGAGCCCGCCGACGACACGCCGCAGGCCCGCGCCTACCGACGGGGCTTCCGGGACAAGGGAGACAAGCGGGAGGACTACGCGGTCGACCTCTTCCGGGCCGCGCTCGCCGCTCTCGACGACGTGCCGCGAGTGGACCGGATCCTCATCGAGCTCGGTCGCCTGTACAACCCGCTCGTCGACGGCCCCATCGTGGACCCTCGGACCCGGGGCGCCGCCCTCGAGGCGCTCGAAGTCGGCGATCAGGAGCGGGCCCGCCGCCTTCTCGAAGCCCGGCTGGATCTGTATTACCCGACCGACCTGCGACCGCCCGCTCGGGATTAGTTTCACATCCTCAGGGGTTTCGAGCGCACCCATAGATCGGTGCAATGTTGACATTGCTGGTCTGACCACACTACGATACTGCCAGCCAGCGAACGGCCATCTTCAAGGGGAGGATGCGCGCATGACGCAAAGCTTCACGGACGCGCTCCAGCAAGACCGCCACATCGTCGTCGCATTTGACCAGAGTACGGGGCGCCTGAGGGTCAAGGGCGCTGCCGACGTTTGCACCGATCTCTCCTGTTCCGAACAGACCCTCGTGGTCTGCGACGAATCCACCGGCCACGACCTCGGCGCCCTGAATGCGGGCGACATCGTGCGCCTGGAAGGGCCTTCCGGATTTCCCCAGCGCATCGTCGTCGTGCGCCGGGTGTGGGACGAGTACTCGAGCCCCGAATGGTAGGCGAAGGCGCCCACGTGCGCCACCGCCGTCGCATCCACGCCGTGCGCACCGTCACGGCTCCGACATCTGCAGCCCTGAGCGACGCCTATCGACGTCCGAGTCGGCAAGGAGGGTCACGATGACTCTGTCACGACGCGATTTCCTCAAGTACGGTAGCGCCACCGCCACCGGCGTGGCGGTGGGGGGCGGCATCGACCTCGCTCCCGTGGAAGCGGCGGCGACGTCCCTGCGCATCAAGGAAGCGAAGGCGTTCGCGGGCGTGTGCCCGTACTGCGCCGTGGGCTGCGGCCAGCTCATCTACGCCAAGGACAACAAGATCATCGACATCGAGGGCAACCCGGACACCCCGCATACGCTCGGGCGTCTGTGCCCCAAGGGCGCCGCCACCATCCAGCTCTCGAACAATCCGCTCCGTCCCACCAAGGCGCTCTATCGCGCCCCGGGCTCCGACAAGTGGGAAGAGAAGCCGATCGAGTGGATGTACGACCAGATCGCCAAGCGCTATTACGAGACGCGCGAGAAGCACTTCATCGAGACGGAGAAGGACAAGGACGGCAAGACGGTCACGGTGAATCGGCTGGAGGCCATCGCCTCCCTCGGCTCCGCGTGCATCGACAACGAGGAATGCTACCTGCTGTCGAAGCTCAACCGGACCTTCGGCATCGTCTATCACGAGCACCAGGCCAGGGTCTGACACTCCGCCACGGTCCCAGCTTTGGGGACCACATTCGGACGCGGGGCGATGACGACCAACCTGATCGACATCCAGAACGCGGATGTGATCATGGCCACCTCGAACATGGCGGAGAATCACCCCGTCGGCTTCCAGTGGGTGATGAAGGCCAAGGAGCGCGGCGCGAAGCTCATCCACGTGGACCCGCGCTTCACGCGCACGAGCGCGGCGGCGGACATCCACATGCCGCTCCGCTCCGGCACCAACATCGTGTTCTTCGGCGGCCTCCTGCATTACGCGATGGCCAAGGACCTGTACTTCAAGGACTACGTGGTGCACTACACCAACGCCTCCTTCCTCATCGACCCCGCCTTCAAGGGGCCGGCCGACCTCGACGGGCTCTTCGCGGGGTACGACGCCGAGAAGAAGTCGTACGACCGCTCCAGCTGGAAATACCAGCTCGACGGCGAGGGCAATCCCAAGCGCGACCTCACGCTGCGTGATCCCAACTCCGTCTTCCAGCTCATGAAGCGGCACTACGCGCGCTACACGCCGGAGACGGTGGAGAAGATCTGCGGCATCCCGAAGGCCAAGTTCGAGGAGGTGGCGCAGCTCTTCTGTTCCACCTCGGGCCCGGAGAAGACGGGCACCATCACCTACGCGCTGAATCTCACGCAGCACAGCAACGGCGTGGAGAACATCCGCGCCCTGTGCATGCTGCAGCTCCTGCTCGGCAACATCGGCCGTCCCGGCGGCGGCGTGGTGGCGCTGCGTGGCCACGCCAACGTGCAGGGGGCCACCGACCTCGAGCTGCTCTACCACGAGCTGCCCGGCTACATGGCGCAGCCGCTGCGCGACGCGCATCCCGATCTGAAGACGTACATGGAGAAGGAGACGCCGAAGGGCGGCTTCTGGGTCAACAAGCCGAAATTCTTCGTGAGCCTGCTCAAGGCCTTCTACGGCGACGCCGCCACCAAGGACAACGAGTTCGGCTACCAGTGGCTGCCCAAGCGCGCGAAGGCGGACGCCTACAGCCACCAGCACACGTTCGTGGACATGTACAACGGCGTCATCAAGGGCTTCCTCGCCGACGGCCAGAACCCGGCGGTGGGCGGCCCCAACGCCAAGCTCGCGCGCGCCGCCATGCAGCGACTGGACTGGATGGTGGTGGTCGACATCTTCCTCACCGAGACGGCCGAGGTCTGGAAGACGCCGGGCACCAATCCCAAGGACGTGAAGACGGAAGTGTTCTTCATTCCGGCGGCGCCGGCGGCGGAGAAGGCGGGCAGCCTCACGAACACGATGCGGCTGATCCAGTGGCACGAGGCGGCGGTGACACCGCCCGGCGACGTGCAGACGGACGCCCAGTTCTTCTGCACGCTCGCGCACAAGCTGCAGAAGATGTACGCGGGCTCGAAGAAGGAGCGCGACAAGGGCTTCCTCGCCGCCAACTTCACGTTCGGCGCCAAGCCCGACCATCCCGAAATGGTGGAGGTGCTGAAGGAGATCAACGGCTTCGCCACCGAGGAGATCACCGACAAGGACGGCAAGGTGGTCTACAAGAAGGGGCAGCCGCTCAACTCGTTCGCGCACATGACGGACGACGGCAGGACGGCGAGCGGCTGCTGGATCTACACGGGCGTCACCGTCCAGGGTGCGGACGGCAAGCTCGTGAACAAGGCGGCCTCGCGCAAGCCGGCCGACGCCAAGGACTATCTCGGGCACGGGTGGGGGTTCGCGTGGCCGGCGAACCGCCGCATCATCTACAACCGCGCCTCCGCCGATCTCGCGGGCAAGCCGTGGAGCGAGAAGAAGAAGCTCATCTGGTGGGACGCGGAGGCCCCGGGCAACGAGCCCGACAAGAAGGGCAAGTGGGTCGGGCTCGACGTGCCGGACTTCAACGCCTTCCTGGCGCCCGACGCCAAGAACGGGGACAAGCCGTTCATCATGCGCGCCGATCTCGTGGGCGCCTTCTTCGGTCCGCTCAACGACGGGCCGTTCCCGGAGCACTACGAGCCCGTGGAATCGCCGGTCAAGAATCTGCTCTCCAAGCAGCAGAGCAACCCGGTCGTCAAGATCTGGAAGGTGCCCGATCAGAAGAACGAGCTGGCGCCGGTGGGCTCACCCGATTATCCGTACGTCATCACGACGTACCGGCTCACCGAGCATCACCTCTCGGGCGTCATGTCGCGCTACCTGCCGATGCTGGCGGAGCTGCACTACGCGCACTTCACCGAGATCAGCCACGAGCTTGCCAAGGAGCTCGGCATCGCCAACGGTGACATGGTCACCGTGTCCTCGCCGCGCGGGAAAATTCACGTCAAGGCCATGGTGACGCACCGGATCAAGCCCTTCGTCATCAATGGCAAGACGGTGCACCAGATCGGCGTGCCGTGGCACTGGGGCTGGAAGGGCGTGGAAGGGCTGCCCGGCAGCATGGGAGACATCACCAACGATCTCTCGTCCACGGTCGGAGATCCCAACGTCTTCATCCAGGAGACGAAGGCCTTCGTCTGTAACGTCAAGAAAGGGGTGGTGTAGTCATGGCGCGCACTCTCGCGATGTTCACCGACACCTCCCTCTGCATCGGGTGTCGGGCCTGCCAGGTCGCCTGCAAGCAGTGGAACGAGCTCGGCATGGAGCAGCCGGAATGGACGGGGACGTACCAGAACCAGTCGCACTTCACGGACCAGACGTTCCGGCTCGTGCGCTTCATGGAGCAGCCCAAGCCGAACGGCGACATGGCGTGGCTGCTCATGTCCGACGTGTGCAAGCACTGCGCGGACGCCGGGTGCCTCAACGCCTGCCCCACGGGCGCCATCTACCGGACGGAGTTCGGGACCGTCAACATCAACCAGGACACGTGCAACGGCTGCAAGTACTGCGTCTCCGCCTGCCCCTTCGGTGTGGTGAGCTTCAACGAGAGGACGGGCACCGCCAAGAAGTGCACCTTCTGTAACGACCGCATCCACAACGGCCTCGGGCCCGCGTGCGCGAAGGCGTGCCCGACGGAGTCGATCCAGTTCGGGTTCCGTGACGACCTCGTGGCCAAGGCGCAGAAGCGCGTGGAGACGCTCAAGTCCATGGGCTTCAAGGACGCGCAGCTGTACGGCGCCGACTCCAAGGGGTTCCTCGGCGGCCTCAACGCGTTCTTCCTTCTCCTCGCCAAGCCCGCGACGTACGCGCTGCCCGACAATCCCAAAGTCCCGCAGCGCAACATCATCGTCGATTCCGCGCTCTCCATCGGGTCCGCGCTGCTCGTGGGCGTGGGCGCGCTGCTGGCCTTCCGCCGGCGCGGCGGGGAGGGAGGCTAGTCATGGAAGGAGGCCTCCTGCAGTCTCCACACTGGCCGTTCCTCATCGACGTCTACTTCTTCCTGGGGGGGCTCGCGGGCGGCGCCTTCGTCATCGCGACGGCCGCGCTGCTCGTGAATGCCACCCGCTTTCGTGACGTGGCCCGCGTCGGCTACTACCTGGCCTTCGTGGCCCTGCTGCCGTGCCCGGTCATCCTCATCGCCGACCTCGGTGTCCCCTCCCGCTTCCTGAACATGATGATGCGCTTCAACGTGCTGTCGCCCATGAGCATGGGGGCGTGGGCGCTCGCCGGCTTCAGCGCGTGCGCGTTTCTGGCCGCGCTCTTCACCCTGCTCGAGGACACGCGTCGCTCCCGTGATTTCACAGGCGCCAAGAAGATCGTCGGCGTGGTGGGCGGGTTCTTCGGCTTCTTCCTCGCCGCTTATCCGGGCGTGCTCCTGGGTGCCACCGCGCAGCCGCTGTGGACGAACTCGCACGCACTCGGCGCCCTCTTCCTCGCCGTGGGCGCCTCTTCCGGGGCCGCCGCCATGGCGCTCCTCCTGCTGCTCGGGGGTCGCCGCTCCGCGGACGGCGTGGCCGCTCTTCGGTTGACCCTCGTGCTGGCGCTCCTCGTCCAGCTCCTCTCGGTGGTCGTGTTCGTCGTTTCCGTGCAGGCGTCGGGCTCGATGAAGGCATCCGCCGCCCTCGCGTTGCTCATGAGCGGCCCCCTCAGCGTGCTCTTCTGGACCGCCATCATCGTCGGCTCTGTGTTGCCGCTGCTCATGGGCTTCATGGGGCGGGGATCGCTCGCTCTCACCGCGGTCGCGTCCATTCTCGTGCTGGTGGGCGGCTTCGTGGTGAAATCGGTGATCATGGCGGCGGGCCAGATCTGACGTGTCCACCGTGGCCTAGATCCGGCGAGGGGAGCCCACGCGCCCCTCGCCGTTGTTTGGGCCGGCGACGCTCCTGATGGAGTCCACGTCTCCCAACCTGCGCGCCGAATGGAGCGATCTGCTCCGCCGGCGCCCCGCCTTCGCCGAGCCGCTCGCCGTGTACGGGGCTGTCCTCGACGTATGGGACGCGTGGCCGGCGGCGCGCGTGGCTGTGCTCGATTGGTCAGCGGATGCCTGCCGGGCGCACTGGCAGCGCCGCACGCCGTTGCTGGACGACCCTCACGCTTGGCGCGTGCGCGCGGCGGACGTCGAGGATCTCGTGGGACACGTCATGGAGACGCTGGCGCCGGTGGTGCCGGAGCATGCGGCTGGATTGCAGCGCTTCGCGGAGGCGGGGGATGCGGGCGCGCTCGGCGTGGCCGCGTTGCTGCCGCGGCCCGGGCGCATCGGGGACGGCACGGCGGAGCAGGTGAGTGG
>JBKKCN010000686.1:0-3406 GCA_046712525.1 Candidatus Rokuibacteriota bacterium | reverse complement strand
CCGTTGGGCTCGGCGGTGCCCCCGCCGTCGACGTCGGTGTCGATCTCGCACAACTCCGAATAAAACAAAAAAAACAGCGCTACCGCGGTGAGATCGGAGCCGCCGCGCCCGAGGGTGGTGATCTCGTCGGTATCGCTCAGGCCCTGGAAGCCCGCCACCACCACGATCTCACCCGCGTCGAGGGCGGCGCGCGCGCGCTCGGGCGTGATCTGCACGATACGCGCCTTCGTGTGCCCGTGATCGGTCCGCAGGCCTACCTGCGGACCCGTGAGCGAGCGCGCCTTGAGGCCGAGCGACTGCAGCGCCATGGCGAGGAGCGCGATGGTCACCTGCTCGCCGGTGGCCAGCAGCATGTCCATCTCGCGCGGCTCCGGCGTGGCGGCCACCCGGTGCGCGAGCGCCACGAGGGAGTCCGTGGTCTTGCCCATCGCGGAGACCACGACGATGAGCTGGTTGCCGGCGGCGCTCGCCGCCACGCGACGGGCGACGTTCATGATCTTGTCCGCATCGGCGACGGAGGAACCGCCGTATTTCTGCACGATGAGCGCCATGGGCGTGAGCAATCTACACGACGGCCGCGCGTAGTGTAAAGCGCGCGGGGGCGTGCGAAAATGTGTCCCGCACGATCCCGGGAGGTGGGGATGAGCCGAGAGCACGACCACGGACACGATCACGGTCACGACCACGATCACGATCACGACGACGAGCCCGGCACGCACGGCGCGCCCCTCACGGAGACGCAGCTACGGGTGCGAGCGCTGGAATCGCTGCTCGTGGAAAAGGGGCTGGTGGATCCCGCCGCCCTCGACGCCCTCATCGACAACTACGAGACGAAGGTGGGGCCCCGCAACGGCGCCCGCGTCGTCGCGCGCGCCTGGGTGGATCCCGCGTACAAGCAGCGCCTGCTCGCCGACGCCAGCGCCGCCATCGCGGAGTTCGGCTTCACCGGCCGCCAGGGCGAGGACATGGTCGCGCTCGAGAACACGCCCAAGGTGCACAACGTCGTCGTGTGCACGCTCTGTTCCTGCTACCCGTGGCCGGTGCTCGGCCTGCCCCCCGTGTGGTACAAGTCGGCGCCCTACCGCTCGCGCGCCGTCATCGACCCCCGCGGCGTGCTGAAAGACTTCGGCACGGAGATCGGCGACGATGTGGAGGTGCGCGTGTGGGACAGCACCGCCGAGCTGCGCTACCTCGTGCTGCCCGAGCGACCCGCGGGAACGGAGGGCATGAGTGAGGCGCAGCTGGCGGACCTCGTGACCCGCGACGCCATGATCGGCGTCAGCAAGATTCAGGGGCCGCGGCGATGAACGGCGCGCACGACATGGGCGGCATGCACGGCCTGGGGCCGATCGTGCGCGAGGATCCCGAGCCGTGGTTTCACGAGGAGTGGGAGCGCCGCGCCTTCGCCATCACGCTCGCGGCGGGCTTTCTCGGCAAATGGAACCTCGACATGGGGCGCTACGCGCGCGAGCAGATGCCCGGTGCCGAGTATCTGTCCACCAGCTACTACGAGCACTGGCTCTACGGCCTGGAGAAGCTGCTCGTGGACAAGGGTCTCCTCACGCGCGAGGAGATCGACGCCCGCATGGCGGAGCTGCGAAAGGCGGCGCGCTGATGCCGGTGCTGCGGGCCGCCGACGTCGGCAAGGTGCTCCTCAAAGGCGGGCGCGCCCGTGTGGATGAGCCGGTGCCGCCTCGCTTCAAAGCGGGCGACTCCGTGAGGGCGCGCAACATCAATCCGCTCGGCCACACGCGGTTACCGCGCTACGCGCGGGGCCGGCAGGGCGTGATCGACCGCGATCACGGCGTTTTCGTGTTCCCCGACACGCACGCGATGGGGCAGGGACCGAAGCCGCAGCATTGCTACGCGGTGCGCTTCACCGCCCGTGAGTTGTGGGGGCCGGACGCCTCCGCCCGCGACTTCATCTACATCGACCTGTGGGACGACCACATGGATCCCGCGTGAGCGCGCCCGACCTCGGCGTGTTGCCCGCCATTCCGCGTGATGAGGACGGCCCCGTCTTCCGCGCGCCGTGGGAGGCGCAGGCCTTCGGCATGGCGGTGGCGCTGCACGAGCGCGGACACTTCACGTGGAAGGAATGGGCGGCGTGCCTGAGCGACGAGATCGCGGGCGCGAAGGAGCGGGGCGAGCACGACGACGGCGGGCGGTACTACCATTACTGGCTGGCCGCCCTCGAAAAGCTCGTGGCCGACAAGAAGCTCGTGCTCGCCGGCGAGCTGCACACGCGCAAGGACGAGTGGGACCGCGCCGCGCGCGCCACGCCGCACGGCCAGCCCATCGAGCTGCCGCCCCGAGGCGTCGGGACATGACCTTTGCTTTGAACGTGTTGGGCTCGGCCTTGATCATCGCGATTGCTGCCGCTCTGTCGGCCCGCTATCCGGCCACCGCTGGCTTCCTTGTCGCGCTCCCACTCTCGACGATGCTCGTTCTTCCGCTCTCCCATATCCAGCACGGTGATGCGGCGGCCACGATCACGTTTGCGAAGAGCATCCTTGTGGCGATCCCCATCACGTTCCTCTTCTTCGTCCCGCTTCTCCTCGCAGAGCGTTTGGGTTTGTCGTTCTGGTTCGCCTACGTAGCTGGCTGTGCACTACTCCCGGTGGGGTTTCTCGTTCATTCCGCGCTGCGGCGCTTCATCTAGAGCGCAGCGCTCCGACCTCGACCGTCATCGCATAATCACGCCGTGATCCCGCCGTACGTCCCGATGGCCCCGACGCTGGTACCCAAATTCCGACCTGCCCCCGCCGCACGCACGGCGCGCGCGCTCATGAACAGTCCGGGCTAGTGGCGGATCTCGCGGCGCCGTTCGATGTGTACCGCGACGTCGTGCGGCCGGAGTGGATCGACCACAACCGGCACATGAACATGGGCTACTACCTCGTCGTGTTCGACTACGCGACCGATGAGTTTTTTCGGTGGGCGGGGCTGGACGAGGCGCACCGGCGACGTGAGCGCGTGACGACGTTCTGCGTGGAAGCGCACGTGACGTATCACCGCGAGGTGCGCGAGGGCGATCCGCTGCGGTTTACCACGCTGCTGCTCGGCCACGATGCCAAGCGGCTGCACTACATTCACGCCATGTACCACGCCGCCGAGGGCTACCTGGCAGCCACCAACGAGCTGATGGCGCTGCACGTCAGCGATGACACGCGCCGCGGCGCGCCGATGGCGCCGGACGTGCTCGCGAGGCTGGCGGCCATCCAGGTGGCGCACGATGCGATGCCGCGGCCGCCACAGGCCGGCCGCAGCATCGGTCTCGCCAATCGTCCTACGTCGCGCCCGGCGCCGCGCTGACGGACGCCGAGCGCGATCACGCTACCAGCGGCGCGGAGGTCCGTGGTGGCCGCGATCGCCGTGGTGGCCGTGGTTGCTCACCCACACCCAG
>JBKKCN010000685.1:0-9792 GCA_046712525.1 Candidatus Rokuibacteriota bacterium | reverse complement strand
CGACTGCTCGACGTAGACGGGAGCCTGCTGCTGCACGATTACGGGTGGCGCCGAGTAAACGTAGTAGGGATAGGGCGAGTGATACCACGCAGGTCCCCACCAGGGGCCGAGGCCGACGAAAAAGTGCGGCCGGAAGCCGTGGTGGTGGCCGCGCCAGCCGGCGTGGCCGCCACGCCAGTGGCTGTGGCCGCCGCCGCCGCGCCAATTACCGTGGCCACCGCCGCCGCGCGAGCGGTCGCCCCCGCGGTCGCCCCCGCGGTCGCCACCGCGGCCCTCACTGGCATCGCCCGGCGCTGCGGCAATCAGAAGCAGCGCCGTTGCGATCAGCGAAGCCGACATGAGCTTTCTCATAGGCTCCTGCCTTTCAGTTGAAATGGACCCTCGAACGCCTACAGCATAGCGCCCGCGCCCCACGGCGTCGAGAACCGGAGCGTTGCTACCGTCGACCCTGCGGCTCCGAGCCTCCTCGAGCATTTGCCGGTACGTCACGCTCCCGGCGGATGCCCCCCGTGCGATCCGGCGACGCAGGAGCCGACGGTCTCGGCGCGACGTCGCCCGTGCGCCGCCACTGCTGTGGCGGCGCTGCGCTTCGCGCGGGAGATCCGCCGCGCGGCCCCGTGGGCGGCTCCGCATCGACCTGTGGCGCCACGGCACGCCCTCTCGGCTCTTCACGCGTATCGGGCTCGGACAAACGGGCCGCCGGTGCTTGACGCTCGCGCGGTGCATCCGGGCGCGCGCTCGGAGCTTCGCGCGCCGGAAAATCGGCCGGACGCGGCGGGGTGACCACACGGTCGCGCGCGCGCGCGGGCGCCGTGCGCGGATCCAGATCCGTGCGCGGCGGCACGGCACGCGCCTTCGGCTCGTCCCGTGTGCCCGGCTCCGAGGAGCGTGGTGCCGGTGTGGGGCGCTCGCGCGATGTTTCCGGGCGCACGCTCGGCGCTTCGCGCGTCGGATTGTCAGCCGGACGTGGTGGGGTGACCGTCCGGTCGCGAGGGCGCTCGGGCGCCATGGGCGGCTCCGGCTCTCTCCGTGGCGGCACGGTACGCGCCTTCGGCTCTTCACGCGCGTCGGGCTCGGACGAGCGCGCGGCGGGTGTCGGGCGCTCACGCGGCGTGGTCGGGCGCAGGTTCGGGGCTTCACGACCAGGAGCGCCGGCGGCGGGGCGTGGCAGGGTCATCGTACTCTCACGCGGACGCTCGGACGGCGCTTCGCCACCTTGCCGCCGTCCATCACGGACGATCGGGCGTGGCTCGCGGACCGGTTGCAGGCGACTGACGTCGATGGCCGCGATCCGCGCGCGCTCGACGCGCTCGCGGCCGAAGCGCTCACGGTGCACGCCGACCACGGCATTGCGTACGGCGACGTTGCGATAGTCGAAGGGGCGGCCGTGGAACCGGTCGCGGTGCCAGTGGCGGGGCCCGGCCCAGCCCGCATACCAGGGCCGACCGATGAAGCCCGCCCGACCCCACCACGGCACGAGCGGCTCGCCCCAGCCGAGCGCGACCCAGCTCACGAACGGACGGCCCACGGGCTGTGGCGCGCCGAAGAAGGCGACCAGTGCGGGCGCGTACACCGCTCTCACCACACGCGGTCCCGGGGCCCACGCCCACGCGCCATTCACGAAGATCCATCGGCCGTGGTGATAGGGCGCCCATCCCCATGGAGCGGTGTCGAGCCACGTCCAGCCGTAGCCGGGATCCGAGATCCATGTGCCCGTGCTGTAGGGCACCCATCCCGCGGGCACGCCGCGAGGCTGCCATACCGGCCCGTAGGTCGGCTCCTCTCGCCAGGTGCCGTACAGGTCGAGGTCGCTCGCGCCGTACATCTGCGGTGCCACGTACCGGGTGCTCTCGGCAGCGAGCAGCATGTCCGTGCGGCCGATGCTCCAGCGATCCCACGCGTCCGCTTCCGGCGCCGTCGACGGCGACAGCGAGGGGGCCGGGGCGCTGCCAGCCACGACCTGGTGATCGGCGGCAAGGCTCACCGTGTGACCGTGGGCCGTGACCGTCGCCCGGCCACCACGCCGCGTGATCACCGCGGTGCGATCCGCGGAAACATCGACGCGGTAATAGCCGGCCTCGCCGATGGTCAGGGCCGCGTGCGGCGTGTCGACGTACAGGCGCTCGCCGGGAGCCACGCTCCGGAGGTCGAGGCCGAGGTAGCCGTTGCTGATACCGATGCGCAGAGCGTTCTCGTCATGGCCGGTGAGCGCGAAGCGGCTGTCGCCCCAGACACGCAGGAATGTGTTCGGACCTGTCTGCACCTCGACGTTGCCGAGATGGTCGGTCGCCAGCTGATCGCCGGGGGCGAGCGGGGTATTGATCTGCGCGCGGACCCAGTCGTCGGCGCCGGGACGCCAGAAGCGTACATCGCCCACGGTGAAGCTCAGCCGCAAAGGAGTGGGGCCGGCCACCTCACTCTCAGGTTCGCCGGCCGGGTCGGCCGCCTGCACACCGGCGAGGGGACAGACCAAGAGCATGAGGCCCAGCAGCGAAGCCGTCAGCCGTTTCGCCCATGTTGTGTCCATGGTGGTCAGGACTTCAGACGGTGGCCAGCGGCAATGTATTCAATACCGCATGGGGGACCTCGACGGGTCCCCCAAGCCCCCTTTTTCCGCTCGGCAGCGCCCCGGCGCACCGTGGCGCTCCTCGATGACCGGCTGGTCAGACCCTTACGGCGCGGCCGGCCCAGAAGGGCTCACGGAGGGTCCGCTTGACGAGTTTGCCGGCCGTGTCCCGGGGGAAATCGGTGTGGAACGACACATCGCGCGGCGCCTTGTAGTCGGCCAGCCGGCTGCGGCAGAAGTCGATGACGTCCCGGTCGGAAAGCGACATCCCGTCGCGCAGGTGCACCGCCGCGTGCACCCGCTCCCCCCACTCGGGGTCGGGGACGCCGAACACCGCCACGTCCTCGATGGCAGGATGGCGGTGCAGCACGTCCTCGATCTCCGCGGGGTAGATGTTCACGCCCCCGGAGATGATCATGTCCCGCTTTCGATCGCAGATATAGACGAAGCCCTCCGCGTCGATCCACGCCACTTCGCCGACCGAGAGCCACTCGCCCCGGGCGGTGTCCCTCGTGGCCTGCGCGTTCTTGTAGTACGCCTCGAAGACCCCGTCGTAACGGCGCACGAACAGCTCGCCCGGCTCACCGGCGGGCCGCGGCGAGCCGTCGTCGCCGAGCACGGCGAGCTCGACACCGGGGGCGGCGGTGCCGCACGAGCCGGGCTTGCGCAGGACGTCGGCGGGTCGCAGCACCGTGTTGATGCCGAGCTCGGTGGAGCCGTAAAATTCGTAGAGGACGGGCCCGAAGTAGGCGATCACCTCTTACTTGACGCGCATGGGGCAGGGGGCGGCGGCCACCACGATCGAGCGCATCGAGCTCACGTCGTACCGCGCGCGCACGGCCGGTGGCAGATCGACGATGCGCTTGAGCAATGTGGGCGCCATGAATGTCGTCGTGCAGCGGTGGCGCTCGATGGTGCGCAGCGCCTCCTCGGCGTCGAACTTCCGCATCACCACCACCGTGTTGCCGACCATGTGAGCGTAGACGGCGAAGCCGCCGGGGGCCGAGTGATAGAGCGGACCCGCCACGAGGTGCACGTGCGCGGGATCGACCGTGTCGAGCGCAGCCAGGCGTGGCAGGACAGCGGCAGGGTCGGTGAGCGAGCGCAGCGCGCCCTTCGGCTTGCCGGTGGTGCCGGCGGTGTAGATCATCGATCCGCCGGCGGCGCGCGCCGGAGGCGGATCGGCGCTGCCCTCCGCCACGAGCGCGTCCATCGAGGTCGCCCACGGCCGCCGCTGGGAGCCGAGCACGACCCAGTGCCGTACCCTCGTCACCGCCCCGCGCACGCGCTCGGCCATGGGGACGAAGGCGTCGCCGACGAAGACCACCGCGGCGTCGGAGTGATCGAGGATGTACGTCACCTCGTCGGCCGCGAGGCGGTGGTTCAGCGGGACTGACACGGCGCCGAGCGCGCGCACCGCGCTGCCCGCGAGCAGGTTGTCGGCGGAGTTCGGCGCGTACACCACCGCGTGCTCACCCGCGGCGAGGCCGAGACGGTGCAGCGAATGCGCGAGACGGTTACGCGTCTGGAAGAACTCCCGCCAGCTCAGCGTGCGCTCACCGTCGACGATGGCTGCCTTGTCGGGGTGCTTGGCCGCGTAGTGCGCCACGATGTCCATGGCGGGGAGTGTAAACCTGGGTGGCCCGCCTTGTGCTACGGTCTGTCGTGATGTCGATCCATGACGGCCGGAGCGGAGCCTCTCCGGCCCCCGCGCGGCCGCCCGAGAGTGCCGGGGCGGCGGCGCGGCGGCGCGCCATTCCCGGGTGGTCGTTGGTGCTCCTGGGCGGCTTCACACTCGTCGTGGCCGTGCTGTACGTCGCGCAGGCCGTGCTCATGCCGTTCGCGCTCGCGGTCCTCTTCACCTTTTTCCTGGCGCCCATCGTCGTTTTTCTCCAGCGCCTGGGCCTCGGGCGAGTACCGTCGGTGATCCTCGTCACTCTGCTCATGCTGGGCGTCATTGGCGGCGTGGCGTACGTGATCGGCTCGCAGGTGACCAGCCTCGGCGACGAGCTGCCGCAGTACCGCAGCAACATCCGCCAGAAGATCGCCGACGTCCGATGGTTCGGCCGCGACACCTCGATTCAGAAAATGCAGAAGACGGTGAAGGAGGCGGTGGAGGACGTCAACAAGACGGAAGGCAGGAAGTCCACGCCGCCGGCGCCGCCCGCCCACGTGATCATCGACGAGCCGGCCACGAACCAGATGTGGCGCAACCTCACCGCGCTCGGCGCGTGGATGCAACCCATCGGCACCGCCGCCCTCGTGCTCGTGCTCGTGCCGTTCATGCTGCTCGAGCGACAGGAGATGCGTAACCGCATCATCCGGCTCATCGGCTACAGCAAGCTCGCGATCACGACGAAGGCGCTCGACGAGGCGGGCGAGCGCGTCAGCCGCTACCTGCTCATGCAGACGATCGTCAACACCACCTTCGGGGGGGCGGTGGCCGTCGGTCTGCTCGTGATCGGCGTGCCCTACGCGCTGCTCTTCGGCTTCCTGGCCGCCGTTCTGCGCTTCATCCCCTACGTGGGTCCGTGGGTGGCCGCCGTCTTTCCCATCACGCTGAGCCTCGCCGTCTTTCCCGGGTGGACGAAGCCGGTGATCGTCATCGCGCTCTTCCTCGTGCTCGAGCTGTTCTGCAACCTGGTGCTGGAGACCCTGCTCTATGCCAACAGCGCGGGGGTGTCGGAAGTGGCGCTGCTGGTGGCGGTCGCCTTCTGGACGTGGCTGTGGGGGCCCATCGGGCTCGTGCTCGCCACGCCGCTCACGGTGTGCCTGGTCGTGTTCGCCAAGTATGTGCCCGACCTCCGGTTCATCACCGTGCTCATGACCACGGAGGAGCCGCTGCCGCCGCCGGCCACGTACTACCAGCGGCTGCTCGCCGAGGACGACGACGAGGCGGCGGAGATCGTCGAGGAGTACATCAAGACGCATCCCGTGGAGAGCGTCTACGACGAGCTGCTCGTGCCCGCCCTCACGCTGGCCAAGCGCGACCGCGCGCGCGGCCACCTCAGCCCCGACGAAGAGCGGATGGTCGTGCGCGCCACGCGCGAGATCCTGGATCGCGTCGACGACTCGACCCTCGCTGCCGCCGTGCGCCGCGACGAGGCGGCCGCGCCCGTTTCCCGCGCCACGGGCGCGCTGCGCGTGGTCGGCTGCCCGGCGCGCGACGAGGCGGACGAAGTCGCCCTGCTCATGTTCCGCTCGCTGTGCGAGGCCACGGGCGCGGAGGTGCGCGTGGCCTCGGCCGCGATACTGTCGGCGGAGGTGGTGTCCGTGGTAAGCGAGCAGATGCCCGACGTCGCGCTCGTGGCCGCCCTCGCGCCGGGCGGCCTCTCGCAGGCCCGCTACCTGTGCAAGCGTCTGCGCGCAGCGTTCCCCGATGTGCCCATCGTGGTGGGCCGGTGGTCATCGGACGAGGACGCAGGAGAGGTGCGCACGGCGCTGCTGGCGGCGGGCGCCACCGAGGTTGGCTTCACGCTGATCGACACGCGGCGGCTCGTACTGCAGCACGCGCGCGTCCGCTCGTCCGTGGCGCCCCGCGCCTCCGCGTGACGCTCCGTGCGTCACCTCATGGCCGCCCTCGTCCTCGTCACCGGCGCGGTGGCGCCCACCCCCGCGCAGCCGCCTGCCGAGTATCGCGGCGCCGGGGTCGTCGTCGCTCTCATGCCCGCGCCGTCCAGCCTGCACGCCACGCGTCCCGTCATCGTCCTGCAGCACCAGCCGATCCCCGGCCTGATGGACGAGGAGATGTCGATGCCCTTCATCGCCTCGTCCCCCGACCTCTTCCGTAACCTGAAGCCGGGCGACCGCGTCACCTTCGTCCTGCGCGACACACCCGGCGCCCTCCTGGTGATCTCTCTGCAGCGCGTACCCCGGTAGCCCGAGCATCGAGGAGCGCCACGGCTTATGCCGGGGCGCTTCCGAGCGCCGGGGGGCTTGGGGGGGCCCTTCGAGGCCCCCCATGTAGTCGATCGGGCTTGGGGGGCCCTTCGAGGCCCCCACCTAACCAATCCCCTCAGCCGAGGCCGCCGCGTAGCCGCGGATCAGCGACGTCACGGATGGAGTCGCCGAGCAGGTTCAAGGCAAAGACGGCGACGCTGATGGCGAGCCCGGGAAAGAAGATCATCCAGGGCGCGCTCTCGATGGCCTGCGTTCCCGCCGTCAGCATGCCTCCCCACGATGGCTCGTCGGCGGGCGCTCCCACGCCCAGGAAGCTGAGCGCCGCTTCCACGACGATGGCGTACGACACGTTGGTGGTGACGAGCACGATGTACGTGGCCAGACAGTTGGGCAGGACGTGACGCGCGATGATGCGTGCGTGCGAGGCGCCCGCCGCCTGCGCGGCCTCGATGTAGGGAGTGGCCATGATCCCGAGCGCGACCGAGCGCACGGTGCGCGCGGCGGTGGGCGTGAGCAGGATGACGAGGGCGAGGATGACGTTGTTCACGGACTGCCCAAGGGCGGCCATGAGGCCGAGGGCGAGGATGATGGGCGGCAGCGACATCAGTGAATCCACCACGCGCTGGCTTGCGGTGTCCGCCACCCCGCCGAAGTACGCGCTCGCGGCGCCCCACAGGGAGCCGAGGGTGACCCCGATGAGGACGGACACGAGGCCCACGTAGAGGGAGAGGCGCGCGCCCCAGATCACGCGGCTGAGCATGTCGCGCCCGATCTGGTCGGTCCCCATCGGAAAGCTGCTGCCGGGCGCCACGTAGGGCGCGAACCCCGTGTCCTTGGGCCCGTGGGGGGCGAGCACGGGGGCGAAGAGCGCCACCGCCACCAGCACGATGACGACGATCGCGCCCGCCGCACCCAGGGGCTGGCGACGCGCGAGGTGACCGAGCGCGGCGAGGCGGGCGCGCACGTCAGGCATAGCGGATGCGCGGGTCGAGCCACGCGTAGAGGAGGTCGACGAACAGGTTGACGGCGAGGAAGACGAGCGCCATCACGAAGATGATCGCCTGCACGGTGGGATAGTCGCGGTAGCTCACCGCCTGCACGAGGGCCAAGCCCACACCGGGCACGGCGAAGATGATCTCCATGATCACGATGCCGCCCAGCAGCCGCCCGCCCCACCAGCCGATGAAGGTGACCACAGGGAGCAGGGCGTTGCGCAGGGCGTGGCGGTAGATCACACCACCCTCCCCGAGGCCCTTGGCGCGCGCGGTGCGCACGTAGTCCTGGCGGACCACCTCGAGCATCTGCGAGCGCGTGAGCCGCATGATGGGCGCGCTGATGTAGTACGCCTGCGCGAGCGCGGGCCAGATGAGCTGCTTGAGGTTGTGGACGGGATCCTCCGTGAGCGCGATGTACTCCAGGGGCGGCATCCAGCCGAAGAGGCGCACGAGGAAGTACAGGATGAGGACGCCCGTGAAGAAGATGGGCAGGCTGAGGCCGCTGATGCTGAACACGCGCACCACGTAATCGAGCCAGGTGTTCTGCCGAACGGCGGACACCACGCCGAGGGGAATGGACCACACGGCGGCGATGGCGAGCGTGAGGACGGCGAGCTCCATGGAGCGGGGGAAGCGCTCGCGCAGGATCTCGTTGACGGGCCGGCGCTGGCTGTACGAATAGCCGAAATCGCCGCGCACGGCGCGCGAGGCCCACACCGCATACTGCACCACGAGGGGCCGGTCGAGGCCCAGCTCCACGCGGATCTGCTGGATCTGCTTCTGCTGCACCGTGCTCGACTCCGAGCCCGTCTGGTAGACGAGGATCTCGGCGATGTCACCCGGGACGAGGCGCATGAGGACGAAGATCAGGAGCGAGGCGCCGATGAGCGTGGGGACGAAGAGGAGCAGGCGGCGCAGGACATAGGTCCGCACGGACTACGCGGGCAGGCGGCGGACGAAATCGGCGAGGGCGCGGCCGATCTCGGCGGGGGAATCCTCCTGCAGGAAATGGCTGCCGCGCACGGTGACTTCGCGCTGGTTCGGCCACGTGCGGCAGAATTCCCGCTGGGGGCCGACGAGGATGGAGCCCGGATCCCCGTTGATGAACAGCTTCGGCAGCGCGCTCGCGGCCAGCCACTTCGAGTACGCATCGGCCACGGCAACGACGTCGGCGGGCTCGCCCTCCACCGGGATCTCGCGCGGCCACGTGAGCGTGGGACGACGCGACTCGCCGGGGTGCCGGAAGGGCTCGCGGTAGTGCTCCATCTCCTCGGGCGTGAGGCCGCGCAGGACGCTCGCGGGCAGGATGCGCTCCACGAACACGTTCTTCTGGAGGACCATCTCCTCGCCCGCCGGCGAGCGCATGGCCTGGAAGATCTGGCGGGCCGCCGCCGGCCAATCCTGCCACGTCACCGGTCGTACGAGCGCCTCCATGTAGGCGATGGCGCGGACGCGCTCCGGGTGACGGCGCGCCCAGTGAAAGCCGAGCGCCGAGCCCCAGTCGTGGACGACGAGCGTGACGTGATCGAGCTTCAGCTTCTCGAACCACTCGTCCAGGTAGCGCGCGTGATCGGCAAAGCGGTAGCGGCCCGCCGGCGCCTTGCCCGAGCGGCCCATGCCGATGAGGTCGGGCGCCAGGCAGCGGCCGGAGGCCTCGAGATGCGGAATGACGTTGCGCCAGAGATAGGAAGACGTCGGGTTGCCGTGCAGGAACACGAGCGGGCGTCCGACACCGACCTCGACGTACGCCATGTGGCTGTCGAGCACGGGCACTCGCCGTCGTTCGTACATGTCCGCCGCCGAGATGGGGGTACTCGCCATGTCCGCCTCCTGTCCGGCCACATGGTACCCGCGGACGCCGCTTTCGCGTGCCGCTACAATCTGCGGATGGGCCGCTGCTTCATCGGCACGAGCGGGTACGTGTACAAGCACTGGCGCGGCCTCTTCTACCCGCAGGCGTTACCGGTACGTGACTGGCTGCCTTTTTACGCGCAGCACTTCGACACCGTCGAGCTCAACAACCCGTTCTATCGCCTGCCTGCCGAGCAAAGCCGTCGTCTTCGCCTGGCGTCAGACGGTGCCGCCGGCCTTCGTGTTTGCCGTGAAGGCCAGCCGCTACCTCACGCATCTCAAGCGTCTCAAGCAACCGTCGGATCCTCTCCGGCGCTTCCTCACGCGTGGCGCCGCGTTGCACGCAACGCTGGGCCCCGTCCTTTTCCAGCTCCCCGGGCAGTTCCACCTCGACGTCGATCGGCTGCGGCGATTCCTGCGCGTACTCGGCCGTCAGCGATACGTGCCGGGGCTGCGCGCGGTGCTCGAAGTCCGGCACGA
>JBKKCN010000684.1:0-5702 GCA_046712525.1 Candidatus Rokuibacteriota bacterium | reverse complement strand
GGGCGCGCGCGGCGTCGTTAACACGCTGATGGTGTTCGCCGCCATCATCGGGTTCATGGTGGTCTCGCCGCCGGTTGGCTTCCTCGTCACCAGCTTCGCCCTCCTCTTCGCTCTCATGTGGCACCTGGGCACCCGTCCCCTGCGAGCGGCGCTGGCGGCCGCCGGCCTCACGCTGTTCGTGTACGTGCTGTTCGGCAAGGTGCTGCGCGTGCCGCTGCCGCTCGGCGTGCTCTGGTTCTGATGCTCGAGAGCCTGGGCGCCGCCTTCGTCTTGCTGGCCAACCCTGCCGTGTGGGGGATCATCATCATCGCCAGCGTCTACGGTCTCTTCGTCGGCGCCATGCCCGGGCTCACGGCCACCATGGCGGTGGCGCTGATGGTGCCGTTCACGTTCTTCATGGAGCCGTTCACGGGCCTCGCCGCCATCGTGACGATGGAGGCGATGGCGATCTTCGCGGGCGACATCCCGGCCGCCCTCGTGCGCATCCCCGGCACGCCGTCATCCGCGGCGTACACCGACGACTCCTACGAGCTGGCCAAGCAGGGCAAGGCCGAGCTCGTCCTCGGCGTCGATCTGGTGTGCTCGGCGGTGGGCGGCATCATGGGCGCCATCGCGCTCATGCTGGCGGCCCCCGCGCTCGCCGAGGTCGCCATCAACTTCACCTCGTACGAGTACTTCTGGCTGGGCGCGCTCGGGCTGAGCGCCACCGCCATGGTCTCGCGCGGCTCCGTCGTGAAGGGCGGGCTCGCCGTGCTCTTCGGGCTCATGCTCTCCACCGTCGGGCTCGACATCACGCTCGGCTACCCGCGCTTCACGCTCGGCAGCGTCGAGCTGATGAACGGCGTGAACTTCATCCCCGCCATGATCGGCCTCTTCGGCGTCTCGGAGGTGCTCCGCAACGTGACCGCGCCGCAGCTGCCGTTCGAGGTCACGCGGATCAACCACCGCCAGATCTTCCGCGGCGTGTGGGGCGTGGTGTCGAAGTATCGCTGGAACATCGCGCGCTCGGGCGGGATCGGCACCTTCATCGGCGTGCTGCCCGGCGCCGGCGCCGACGTGGCGGCGTGGCTCGCGTACGGCGTGTCCAAGAAGTTCTCGAAAACACCGGAGCGCTACGGCCGTGGCCACATGGAGCCGGTGGTGGACGCGGGCACCGCCAACAATGCCTGCCTGGCCGGCGACTGGGTGCCGGCGCTGGTGTTTGGCATTCCCGGCGACGCCATCACCGCCATCGTGATCGGCGTGCTCTTCATGAAGGGGCTGCGCCCGGGGCCCCTGATCTTCGAGCAGCAGCAGCCGCTGCTCTATGCGCTCTACATCACGTTCATCCTGGCCAACGTGCTCATGATCCCGCTCGGCTACCTGGCCATCTGGGCGAGCGCGCAGACGCTGCGAGTCTCGCGCGCCGTGCTGCTGCCGGGCATCCTTCTCTTCTGCATCGTGGGCGCCTATGCGATCAACAACTCATTCTTCGACGTGGGCGTCATGCTGGTGCTCGGCATCGTCGGCTACGTCTTCGAGGCCAACGACATTCCGGTGGCCCCCGTCGTCCTCGGCCTCGTGCTCGGTCCCATCGTGGAGCAGAACTTCATGATCAGCATGATCAAGACCAACTGGGACGTGACCCAGTTCTTCTCGCGCCCGGCCAGTGCGCTGCTCGGCACCCTCACGCTCGTCACGTGGACGCTGCCATTGCTGCCGAGGCTGTGGCGCTCCTCCGCTCCCGTACGCTGAGGTGCACCGAGCGCTCGCGCCGAGGCCGGGGAGCCTGAATCAAATCGGCCGTTCGAGATCCCCCATCCAACTCAGCCGCGCGTTGCGCGCGACGAGGCGTCCAGCCTTGACCACGTAGAGCTTCTCGGCCTGCTCGGTGATGGCCTGCGCGGCGTCCCTCGCGTCGAGCACGACGAGATCGGCGCGGCAGCCCGCGGCCAGGCCGTATCCTTCGAGGCCGAGCGCGCGCGCCGGGTTCGTCGTGATCAGCTCCGGGAGCCACGCGAGCTGGTCGAGGTTGCCGAGGTGGGCGACCATGGCGGTGACGAGGGCCTGGCGCAGCAGATCCGGATGGCCGTACGGCGTGAAGGGGTTGACGATGTTGTTGGTCGAGATGGACACGTTGACGCCGGCCTCCCGCAGCTCGCCGATACGCGTCACGCCGCGCCACGTGCGCGAGCGGTCGGTGCGCCCCTTCACGTGCATCTCGGTGGCGGGCAGGCTGATGACGTGGATGCGCGCCTCGCGCAGCTGGCCGATGAGCCGAGCGCGGTGAGCGGGCTCGAGCACGTCGAGCATGCAGAGGTGGCCGAGCGTGACGCGGCCCTGCATGCCGCGCGCGAGCGTCTGCGCGGCGATGTAGTCGGTGGTGAGCAGCGCGGGGTCGTCCGAGGAATCGGCGTGGAAGTCGAGGGGGACGCCGAACGCCTGCGCCGTCTCGAAGAACCAGTCGATGTGCGCGCGCTGGTCGCGGTCCATGTACGGACAGCCGCCGAGCGTTCCCAGGCCCGCCTTGAGCGCCTCGCGCAGCAGGTCCTTCGTCACGGAGTCGTGGAAGATGCCCTCCTGCGCGAACGCGATGAGCGTGAGGTCGAGCACGCCGGCAAAGTCGGCCTGCAGGCGCCGCAGCGCCTCCACGCCGCGCAGCTCCACGAAGGTGTCCACCTCCACGTGGGCGCGCATCGTCGTGCAGCCATGGCGCACGGCCAGCTCCATCACGCGGCGTGCGCGATGGTAGATGTCGTCGGCGGTGAAGCCCTTCTTCAGCTCGGCCACCAGCGTCTGGGCGGTGGACCCGCCCGCGCGCAGTCCCTGCGTGCGGTCGGCGATGAAAGCCTTGTCCGGGTGGATGTGACTCTCGACGAAGCCGGGTAGCACGAGGCGGTCGGTGACGTCGAGCGTGGCGTGGCCGTCCGCCTCCAGGCCGGCGCCCACACGCTCGATGCGGCCGTCGCGGATGGCGATGTCCTGGCGGCGCCCGTCCACGAGCCCACCCCGTAATAGCAGCGGTGCCGTCACTGAGCCGTCCAACCGCCGTCGATGACCAGCTCGCTGCCGGTCACGAAGGCGGACTCGTCGGAGGCGAGATAGAGGACGGCGTACGCGACCTCCTCGGGCTCGCCGTACCGGCCGAGCGGGATGCGCGAGAGCATCAGCTCGTACGTCGCGGGGTCAGCGCGACGCTTCTCGGTCATCGGTGTCACGATGGGGCCGGGATGCACCGAGTTCGCGCGGATGCCCTCCTTCGCGTACTGGATGGCCGTGACCTTGGTGAGCAGGCGCACGGCGCCCTTGGAGGCGGGATACATCGGGCTCGTGATGTCGGTGCCGACGAGGCCGAGCTGCGACGAGATGTTGACGATCGAGCCGCCGCCCGCGCGCCGCAGGGCCGGGATGGCGGTCTTGCTGCCGAGGAAGACGCCGGTGGCGTTGACCTCCATCACGCGCTGCCAATCCGCGAGCGACGTGTCCTCCACGCGGCCGGTGGCGCTGATGCCCGCGTTGTTCACGAGCACGTTGAGCTTGCCGAAGCGCTGCTCGGCGAGCGCGACGGCCGCCTGCCAGTCGGCCTCGCGGGTGACATCGAGCCGCACGTACGCCGCCTGGCCGCCCTTGGCGGCGATCTCCGCCTCCACGGCGCGGCCCTCACCGTCCAGCACGTCGCCGATGACCACCTGCGCGCCCTCGCGCGTGAACATCCTGGCCTCGGCCGCGCCCATGCCGCGCGCGCCCCCGCTGATCAGCGCCACTTTTCCCGCGAGCCTCATGTCGCCCCCCGATGGCGGGCCGCATCCGGCCCGGCGTGCTATCGTACCGCCGAACGTTCAACGAAAGGATCCGACCCGACCATGGCCATGAGCGCTCGCGCTGCGTCGCTAGTCCTCGTACTCTCCCTGGCGGTCCTCGCGGCCGTCGTTCCCGCCTCGGCGGCACCGCCGGACGGAACCCTCGCCATCGGCGTCCACGTCACCCTCGTCAGCCGCTGGCTCGATCCCGCGGAGACCGAGGCCCTCATCACGCCGTTCATGGTGCTGTACCCGCTGCATGATGCGCTCGTGAAGCCGATGCCGGGGAATATCAACACGCCGAGCCTTGCCGAGTCGTGGTCGGCGTCGAAGGACGGCGCGTCGTACGAGTTCGTGATCCGCCGCAACGCGAAGTTCCACAACGGCGATCCCGTCACCGGCGACGACGTGAAGTTCTCCTTCGAGCGCTACAAGGGCGCCTCCGCCAAGCTCCTCAAGGAGCGGGTGAAGGAGATCCAGGTGCCCGCCGCCAACCGCGTCCGCTTCGTGCTGAACGAGCCGTGGCCCGATTTCATGGCCTTCTACGGCACCTCGGCCACCGGCGCGGGCTGGATCGTGCCCAAGAAATACATCGAGAAGGTCGGCGACGACGGGTTCAAGAAGCACCCGATCGGCGCGGGCCCCTTCAAGTTCGTCTCCTTCCAGCCCGGCGTCGAGCTGGTGCTCGAGGCGTTTCCCGCGTACTGGCGCAAGGCGCCCAGCGTGAAGCGTCTCGTCATGCGCAGCATTCCCGACGAGACCACTCGCGCGGCGGCCGTGAAGACGGGCGAGGTGGATATCGCCTACCTCTTCGGCGGGCCGGTGGCGGAGGATCTGAAGCGCTCCCCCGGCGTGAAGATCGTCGCCCCGCTGCTGCACGGCATGTACTGGCTCGACTTCCTCGACCAGTGGGATCCGAAGTCGCCGTGGCACGACCGCCGGGTCCGGCTCGCCGCCAGCCTCGCCATCGACCGCAACGCGATCAACCAGTCGGAGATGCTCGGGCTCGGCAAACTGGCCGCCTCGAACGTGCCGCCCGAGTTCGACTTCGCGCTGAAGCTCGAGCCCCCGCCGTACGATCCCAAGCGCGCCAAGCAGCTGCTCGTCGACGCCGGCTTTCCGAACGGCTTCGACGCCGGCGACCTCACGCCGCTGCCGCCGTACACCTCGCTCGGCGAGACGGTCGGCCAGTTCCTCCAGACGGTCGGCATCCGCGCAAGCGTGCGGACGATGGAGCGCGCCTCCTATCTCGCGGCGTGGCGGGAGAAGAAGCTCAAGGGCCTGCTCATCGGCGCCACCGGTGCCGGCGGCAATGCCGCCGCCCGCCTCGAGCCGTTCTTCACCCGCAACGGCCTCTTCGCGTACGGCTCGCTGCCCGAGATCGACGACCTCTTTCAGCGCCAGGCCAAGGAGCTGGACCGCAAGAAGCGAGAGGCCATGCTGCATCAGATGCAGAAGCTGATCGCCGATCGCGTACTGATCGCGCCCATCTTCCAGCAGGGCTTCATCTGGGGCGTGGGCCCGCGCGTCGAGCAGGCGGCGGCAGGGCTGATCGAGGGCTTCGCCTACGTGGGGCCGCCCGAAGACCTCAAGCTGAAGTAGTCACGATCCGGGATGGGAGGGCAGGTCAGCCAGCGACACCTTACGCCGTTCGTGCTGCTTACGCCGCCCGTACGGGGTCATGCCCCACGGCTTGTATACCGCGAGGACCGTTGCTGCGAGCAACACCAGGAGGCCGCCCCCAGCGTGGACCACGAGGTGAATGCGCTGCGCGCGGAAGTCGGTAGCGGACAATGTCGTCTCTGTCGCTACACCTGACATGCCTGTTACTGCCTGCATGTGCCGCAGCAAGACAATGGTGGCACCCGTGATCAGAAGGAACTTCGCCAAGACCCACCAGTGCCGGAACAAGCCCCACTGAGT
>JBKKCN010000683.1:0-4652 GCA_046712525.1 Candidatus Rokuibacteriota bacterium | reverse complement strand
AACGACAAGCTCGCCGAAGCCTTCGAGGAAGATCCGACGATCGCCCGGAAGATCGCCGACAAGGCCACGCGGGCGGCCCAGGCGCGCGAAGCGGCGCGCAAGGCGCGCGAGCTCACGCGCAAGGGCGGGCGCGACGACGAGGGCCTGGCGGCGAAGCTCGCGGATTGCTCGGAGCGCGATCCGAAGTACCGGGAGCTCTTCCTCGTCGAGGGCGATTCCGCCGGCGGCTCCGCCAAGCAGGGTCGCGATCGCAAGACGCAGGCCGTCCTTCCCCTGCGCGGTAAGATCATCAATTCCGAGAAGGCGCGCTACGACAAGGTGCTGTCCCACAATGAAATCCGGCTCCTCATCTCGGCCATGGGCACCGGCATCGGCACCGAGGATTTCGACCTCACGAAGACGCGCTATCACAAGATCATCCTCATGACGGACGCGGACGTGGACGGCGCGCACATCCGTACGCTCCTGCTCACGTTCTTCTTCCGCCACATGAACGCCATCATCGAGGCGGGCCATCTGTTCATCGCGCAGCCCCCGCTCTTCAAGGTGAAGAAGGGCCGCACCGAGAAGTACCTGATGAACGAGCGCGAGTTCGAGGAATTCTTCCTCTCCTCGTGGGTGGAGAGCGCGCGCGTGAAGGTCGCCGGGACGAAGGCCCCCGTGACCGGGGACGCGCTCCTCGAGCTGCTGCGCGCCGCGTCGGAGTACCGCAACTACTTCGGCAAGTTCGTGCGCCGCGGCGTGCCGGCGCCCATCCTCTCCGAGCTGCTGCGGAGCAAGTTCAGGGGCACCAAGCGCGGGGTGGGGCACGCGGAGATCGGTGAAGCCATCGTGACGGCGGCGGCCGCCGTGAACGGCTACAGCGTGCAGGTCAACGCAGGCGAGAACACTGAAGGCGGCCACATCGTGAGCATTGCGGGGCCGCCCGCGGTGTCCTTCAGCACCGATCTCTTCAAGTCGCCCGACTACCCCACGCTCCTGGAGGTGTGGGAAAAGGTGGCGGCGGTGGCGAAGGGGCCCACCGCCATCCTCGGCGAGCAGGACAAGGAAACGCCCGTGAAGAGTCTCGATGAGTTCCTCAACGTCGCCCTCGAGCTGTCGCGCGAAGGGGCGACGTTCCAGCGCTACAAGGGCCTGGGCGAGATGAATCCCGAGCAGCTGTGGGAGACCACGATGAATCCGGAGACGCGCACCCTCCTCAAGGTCACGCAGGAGGACGCGGTGGGGGCGGACGAGATGTTCACCGTCCTCATGGGCGACGCGGTGGAGCCGCGCCGGCTCTTCATCGAGAAGCACGCTCTCGACGTCTCCAACCTGGACATCTAGGCCATGCCGAACGACCGCCAGATCAACGCGCCCATCGAAGAGGAGATGCGCAAGTCGTATCTCGACTACGCGATGTCCGTCATCGTGGGGCGCGCGCTGCCGGACATCCGCGACGGCCTTAAGCCCGTCCATCGCCGCGTGCTCTACACCATGTCGCTCCTGGGGCTCGCGTGGAATCGCGGCTACAAGAAGTCGGCGCGCGTGGTGGGCGACTGCATGGGCAAGTTCCATCCCCACGGCGACTCCGCCATCTACGACACCCTCGTGCGCATGGTGCAGGACTTCTCGCTGCGCTATCCGCTCGTGGACGGGCAGGGCAACTTCGGTTCCATCGACGGCGATCCCGCCGCCGCCATGCGGTACACGGAAGCGCGCATGGCGCGCATCGCGCACGAGATGCTGGCGGACATCGACAAGGACACCGTCGACTTCGTCCCCAACTACGACGACAACGAGCAGGAGCCGGTGGTGCTGCCGGCGCGCATCCCCAACCTGCTCGTCAACGGCTCCGCGGGCATCGCGGTGGGCATGGCCACGAACATCCCGCCCCACAACCTCACCGAGGTCGTGAACGCGCTCATCATGCTCATCGACGAGCCCACCACCACCATCGAGAAGCTGATGACGGTGGTCACGGGGCCCGACTTCCCCACCGCCGGCTTCATCGTGGGCAGCACCGGCATCCGGGATGCCTACACGACGGGTCGCGGCTCTCTCACCCTGCGCGCGAAAGCGAACTTCGAGAAGGGGCGGGGCGGCCGCGAGGCGATCATCATCACCGAGCTGCCGTACCAGGTGAACAAGGCCACGCTCATCGAGAAGATCTCCGAGCTGTCGAAGGAAAAGAAGATCGGCGGCATCTCGGAGATTCGCGACGAGACGAATCGCGAGGGCATCCGCGTCGTGCTGGAGCTCGGCCGCGGGGAGATCCCCGACATCGTGCTCAACCAGCTCTTCAAGCACACGCAGATGGAGACGAGCTTCGGCATCATCATGCTCGCGCTCGTCGACCGCCGCCCGCAGATCGTGAATCTCAAGCAGATGCTGGAAGCCTTCATCAAGTTCCGGCGCGAGGTGGTGACGCGCCGGACCCGTTACGACCTCGCGCGCGCGGAGGAGCGGGCGCACATCCTCGCCGGCCTGCGCAAGGCGGTGGAGCAGCTCGATCTCGTCATCCGCCTCATCCGCGCCGCCGACAGCCCCGACGCCGCGCGCGCGGCCCTCATGACGCAGCTCGACCTGTCGGAGATCCAGGCGAAGGCGATTCTCGACATGCGCCTGCAGCGCCTCACGCAGCTGGAGCGGCACAAGATCGTCGAGGAGCACGAGCAGGTGCTGGCCCTCATCGAGGAGCTCAAGGGCATCCTCGCCTCCGACGCCAAGCTCATGGCCATCATCAAGCAGGAGCTGATCGCCATCCGCGATGAGTACGGCGACGGCCGGCGTACGGAGATCATCGACCAGACCACCGACCTCACCATCGAGGACCTGCTCGCCGACGAGGAGATGGTGGTGACCATCACCCGCTCCGGCTACATCAAGCGCACGCACGTGGAGTCGTACCGCAGCCAGCGCCGCGGCGGCAAGGGTGTGCAGGGGATGGAGACGAAGGAAGAGGACATCGTCGAAGACCTCTTCATCGCCTCCACGCACTCGTATCTGCTCTTCTTCACCAACAAGGGTAAGGTGCACTGGCTCAAGGTGCACGAGATCCCCGAAGGCGGGCGGCAGGCCAAGGGCAAGGCGATGGTCAACATCCTCTCCCTCGGCGAGGGCGAGATGGTGGCCACCTGCGTGCCCGTGCGTAACTTCGACGCCGGCGGCGGCTTCATCCTGTTCGCCACGCGGCAGGGCAAGGTGAAGAAGACCGAGCTGGAAGCGTACTCGCATCCGCGCGCGGGCGGGATCCAGGCCATCGGCCTCGAGGATGGTGACGAGGTGATCACGGCGCGCCGCACCGACGGCAGCCGCGAGGTGATGATCGCCACCAAGCTCGGCATGATCATCCGCTTCAACGAGGAAGAGGCCCGGCCCATGGGCCGCGGTGCCGCCGGCGTACGCGGCATCGAGGTGGAGGACGACGACGAGGTGATCGCCGCCGACGTGGTGCAGGAGGGCGTCACCATCCTCACCATCACGGAGCGGGGCCACGGCAAGCGCACGCCGCTCGACGAGTACCGCCTGCAGGGCCGCGCGGGCAAGGGCATCATCGACATCAAGACGGGCGGCCGCAACGGCAACGTGGTGGGCATGCTGCAGGTGCGCGAGGGGGACGACATCCTCGTCATCACCACCAAGGGCAAGATGATCCGCTTCCACGCTGCGGAGGTGTCGTCGCAGGGACGCAACACGTGGGGGGTGCGCATCATGGATCTCGACCCCGACGACAAGGTGGGCTCCGTCGCCCGCGTCGACGCCGAGACACCCGCGCCGACCGAAGCGCCCTAGCCCGGCGGCAACGTGCTCGACCTGCGCTTCATCCGCGACGATCCCGCGGCGGTGGAGCGTGCGCTCGCGGACAAGGGCGGCGGTGAGCTCATCAAGGAGATCGTCGCCCGCGACGCCGAGCGGCGGCGCCTCCTCAAGGAAGCCGAGGACCTCAAAGCGGACCGCAACCGCGCCTCGGAAGCGATCGGGCAGGCGAAGCGGCGGGGCGAGGACGCCTCCGCCGAGCAGGCGCGGATGCGCGAGGTGTCCGACCGCATCAAGGCGCTCGACGCCGAGCTCAAGGCGGCCGAAGCCGCCATCGACGAGCTCCTCGCCCAGGTTCCCAACGTGCCGCACCCATCCGTGCCGCCGGGCAAGAGCGACGCGGACAACGTGGAGGTCCGGCGCTGGGGAACGCCGCGCGAGTTCGGCTTCACGCCGCTGCCCCACGAGGAGATCGGCGCCGCTCTCGGGCTGCTCGACTTCGAGCGCGCGGTGAAGATCGCCAAGGCGCGCTTCACCGTGATGTGGGCGGGCGGCGCCCGGCTCTCGCGAGGCCTCACGCAGTTCATGCTCGACCTTCACACGCGCGAGCACGGGTACACGGAGCTGTGGCTGCCGCACCTCGTGAGTGGCGCCACCATGCTCAAGACGGGACAGCTGCCGAAGTTCGAAGAGCAGCTCTTCAAGACGGTGGAGCCCGACGACAACCGTACGCTCTACCTGATCCCGACGGCGGAGGTGCCGCTCACGGCCCTGCACGGCGGGGAGATCCTCGCCGCGCCCACGCTGCCGCGCCGCTATACCGCCTTCACTCCCTGCTACCGGCGCGAGGCGGGCACGTACGGAAAGGACATGAAGGGACTGTACCGCCAGCACCAGTTCGACAAGGTGGAGCT
>JBKKCN010000682.1:0-11189 GCA_046712525.1 Candidatus Rokuibacteriota bacterium | reverse complement strand
ACGTTGGGCTGTCCGCGCTTCCGCGCGCGGCGGCCACGGGCGCCGGGCCGGAGACGCCGCGTGAGGTTTGTGTCGATTGATCGAGTGGCGCTCCTCGATGTCCCGCCTACGAGTGGGACGGTCCCGCCGTGTCTTCGGCGCGGACGGGGGTGGAGCCGCGGAGGAAATCGAAGTCGCAGCCTTCATTCGCCTGTAAGACGTGGTCGAGGAACAACCGCCCGTACCCCCGCGTGAACTGAGGCGGCCGCGGACTCCACGACGCCTTCCGCTTCGCCAGCTCCTCCGCTGACACCTTGAGCGTGAGCGAGCGCCTTGGCACGTCGAGCGCGATCTCGTCGCCGTCCCGCACGAGGGCGAGGGGGCCGCCCACGGCGGACTCGGGCGCCACGTGCAGCACGACGGTGCCGTACGAGGTGCCGCTCATGCGCGCATCCGAGATGCGCACCATGTCCTTGACGCCCTTCTTGAGGAGCGCGGCGGGAATGGGTGCTGCCCCCCACTCCGGCATGCCGGGCGCGCCGCGGGGGCCGACGTGCTTGAGGACGAGGACGGACGTCTCGTCGATCGTCAGATGCGGATCGTCGATACGCGCGTGCAGGTCGGCGTGGTCCTCGAATACGACGGCGCGGCCCGTGTGCACGAGCAGGTGCGCCGAGGCCGCCGACTGCTTGAGCACGGCCCATCAGGGCACAGGTTGCCCGTGAGAATGACCGTGCCGCCCTCCGGCGCCAGGGGAAGGGCGAGGGGGCGGATGACGTCCTCGTTGTAGCAGACGGCGCCGCGCACGTTGTCGGCCATGGACTGCCCGTTGACGGTGAGCGCGTCCGCATGCAGCAGCGGCAGCAGCTCCTTCATGACCACCGGCAGGCCCCCCGCGTAGTAGAAGTCCTCCATCAGGTACTTGCCCGAGGGTTTTAGATTAACGAGAAACGGCGTGCTCTTCGAAAGCTCGTCGAAGCGCGTGAGGGGCAGCGGCACGCCCACGCGCCCGGCGATGGCGACGAGGTGCACGATGGCGTTGGTAGAGCCGCCGATGGCCATGTCCGCGCGGATGGCGTTGTCGAACGCCTCGGCGGTCATGATCTGCGAGGGCTTGGGGCCGCCCGCCTTGGCGATCTCGACGGCGCGACGGCCCGCCAGCTCGGCCTGCGCGAGCCGGCGTGAGTCGGCGGCGGGGATGGCGGCGTTACCCGGCAGCGTCATGCCGAGCGCTTCCACCATCGAGGCCATGGTGGAGGCGGTGCCCATCACCATGCAGTGACCGCTCGAGCGCGACATGCACGACTCCGCCTCGCACAGGTCTTCGTCGGTGATGCGCCCCGCGCGCCGCTCCGCCCACAGGCGCCAGGCGTCGGTGCCGGAGCCGAGCTCTTCCGTGCGCCAGTGGCCACGTAGCATGGGGCCGCCCGTCACCATGATGGAGGGGATGTCCGCGGAGGCCGCCCCCATGAGCATGGCGGGCGTCGTCTTGTCGCAGCCGGAGAGGAGCACGACGGCGTCGAGCGGATAGGCGCGGATGCACTCCTCCACGTCCATCGACATCAAATTTCGGAAGAGCATCGTGGTGGGCTTCATGAGGACCTCGCCGAGCGAGATCACGGGGAACTCCAGCGGAAAGCCCCCCGCACTCCACACGCCGCGCTTCACCGCCTCCGCCACCTGACGCAAGTGGGCGTTACAGTTGTTGAGCTCCGACCACGAATTGCAGATGCCGACGACGGGCCGGCCGTCGAAGACGAGGTCGCTGAAGCCTTCCGCCTTGATCCACGAGCGGTGCGCGAATCCGTCGAGGTCCTTGCGGCCGAACCAGTTGCGGCTTCTGAGTTCGTGTGATGTCATGGGTTCCCTCCAACGCGGGATTATATAGACAAGAGGAGACCGGAATGCGGCTCGCGGGCAAGGTGGCGGTGGTCACGGGCGGGGGTAGCGGCATCGGACGCGGCATCGTCCTCGCGATGGCCAAAGAGGGCGCCGACATCGCGATCCCCGACATCCAGGTGCTGAACGCCGAGAAGGTGGCGGAAGAGGTGAAGGCGCTCGGGCGCAAGGTGCTCGCCATGAAGACCGACGTCACCAGCAGCGCCGACGTCAAGGCGATGGTGGAGCGCACGCGGGAGGCGCTCGGCAAGGTCGACATCCTCGTCAACAACGCGGGCATGGCAGCGCCCCCCGGCATGCCGTTCACGAACAACACGGAAGACGACTGGGACCGGGCCTTCGCGGTCAACACGAAGTCCGTCTTCCTCACGTGCAAGGCCATCGCGCCGTACTTCATCGAGCGGAAGGCGGGGCGCATCATCAACATCGCTTCCATTGCGGGGCCGCTGGCGGCCACCACCATGCCCGCCTACAGCGTGGCGAAGCAGGGTGTCATCACCTTCACCCGCGTAGTGGCCAAGGAGATGGCGCCACACCAGGTGACGGTGAACGCGATCTGCCCCGGCGTCCTCTACACGGAGTTCTGGCAGAAGCTCGCCGCCCACATCGCCGACACCAACCCCGCCTTCAAGGGCATGACGCCGCGACAGGTGTTCGAAAAGCGCGTGGGCGACATCGTGCCCATGAAGTGCGAGCAGACGCCGGAAGACATCGGCGCCGCCGCGGTGTTCCTGGCCTCCGACGAGGCACGGTACATCACCGGACAGGCGCTGATGGTTGATGGCGGCTGTGTGATGTACTAGCGAGGCTGCGCGATGGATTTCGAATTCTCCGAGAAGGACGAGGCGTTCCGCAAGGAAGTGCGCGCGTGGCTGGAGCGCCACGTGCCGGACGACCTGCGGGGCAAGTCGTTCGCGGCGTCGCGGGCGGACAAGGACGAGGTGAAGCGGCTGCGCGCGTGGCAGAAGACGATGTACGAGGCGAGCTACGTCGGGATGGATTGGCCCGTGGAGTTCGGCGGCAAGGGCGCCACCCTCGTCGATCAGCTCATCCTCTTCCAGGAGATGGCGCGCGCGGAGTCGCCGCAGCTCGTGAACCGCGGCGGCCTCTCCATGCTCGGCCCCACCCTTATGAAGCACGGCACGCCCGCGCAGCAGAAGCGCTTCCTCAAGAACATCCTCACCGCGGACGAGATGTGGTGCCAGGGCTTCTCGGAGCCCAACGCGGGCTCGGACCTCGCCAATCTGCAGACGCGCGCCGTGCGCGACGGCGACCACTTCGTCGTCAACGGCCAGAAGGTGTGGACGAGCATGGCGCACGTGGCGGACTGGTGCTTCCTGCTCGTGCGCACGCATCCGACGGCGGCCAAGCACAAGGGCATCAGCTTCCTGCTCGTGGACATGAAGTCGCCCGGCATCACGCTGCGGCCGCTGCGCCAGATCACGGGGGAGGCGGAGTTCAACGAGGTCTTCTTCGACAACGTGCGCGTGCCCGCCGACCACCTGGTGGGCAAGCTGAACGAAGGCTGGGGCGTGGCCATCACCACCCTCGCCTACGAGCGCGACCTGCTCACCTTCATCCGTCACATCTCGCTGCGCAACGCGCTCCACCGCCTGCTGAAGCTCACGCGCGACCGCGGGCGCGGCGCCGATCCCGTGCTGCGCCAGAAGATCGCGCAGCTCTGGATCGGTGAGCAGGCGCTGCAGCTCAACGGCTACCGCAGCCTCACCAAGATCCTGCGCGGCGGGCAGCCGGGGCCGGAAGGCTCCACCTCCAAGCTCTTCTGGAGCCAGCTCGACCAGGAGCTGGCGCTCACCGCCACCGAAGTGATCGGGCCCTACTCGCAGATCGCGCAGGGCTCGCCGTGGGCGCCCGACGACGGCCAGTGGGAGTTCTACGAGCTGCTCGCGCGCGGCAGCGGTATCCGCGCCGGCACGTCGGAGATCCTGAGAAACATCCTGGGCGCGCGCGTGCTGGGCCTGCCGAAGGACTGACCTGCCCATGGCCACCGCCCCCGAGACGCGTTACGCACGCAGCGGGGACGTGAACATCGCCTATCAGGTGGTGGGCGAGGGGCCGCGCGATCTCGTGTACGTGCCGGGATGGGTCTCCAACCTCGAGGTGCTGTGGGAAGAGCCCCTCGCCGTCCGGCTCATCGAGCGTCTGGCCTCCTTCGCGAGGGTGATCCTGTTCGACAAGCGCGGCACCGGGCTGTCGGACCGCTCGGGCGACATGCCGAACCTCGAAACGCGCATGGACGACGTGCGCGCCGTGATGGATGCCGCACGCTCCAGCCGCGCCGCGCTGCTCGGCGCATCCGAAGGCGGCGCGATGTGCCTGCTCTTCGCCGCCACCTACCCGGACCGCACGGCCGCGCTCATCATGAGCGGCTCCTTCGCGCGCCGCACGTGGACCGTGGATCATCCGTGGGGACCCACGCAGGACGAGTGGGAGCAGTTCGTGGAGACGTCAGTCCGCACCTGGGGCGGGCCCGTGGGCCTGGACGAGCGGGCGCCCTCCATGGCCAAGGACCCGCGCTTTCGCGAGTGGTGGGCGCGCTACCTGAGGACGTCGGCGAGTCCGGGCGCTGTGCGCTCCTTCCTGCGCATGAGCGGGGAGATCGACGTCCGCCACGTGCTGCCGGTGATCCGGGTCCCCACGCTGATTCTTCACAGCGCCCGCGACCGCGCCGTCCCCGTGGAGGCCAGCCGCTACATGGCCGCGCGGATCCCCGGCGCGAGGTACGTCGAGGTCCCGAGTGAGGACCACTTCATCTACGTCGCCAATCCCGACATGGTGCTGGATGAGATCGAGGAGTTCCTGACCGGCGTTCGGCGCGGCCCCGAGCCCGATCGGGTGCTCGCCACCATCCTGTTCACCGACGTCGTCGACTCCACGCGGAAGGCCACGGAGATGGGGGACGCGCGGTGGCGGGACCTGCTCGGCGCCTACCACGCCGTCGTGCGCCGCGAGCTGTCGCACTTTCGCGGGCGCGAGCTCGATACGGCAGGCGACGGCGTCTTCGCCGCCTTCGACGGTCCCGCGCGGGCGGTGCGCGCCGCGCACGCCATCACGAGCGAGGTGCGAAAGCTGGGGCTCGACGTGCGGTCGGGACTGCACACGGGCGAGTGCGAGCTGATGGGCCCCAAGCTCGGCGGCATCGCGGTGCACATCGGCGCCCGCGTCGCCGCCCTCGCCGAGGCGGGCGAGGTGCTGGTCTCGAACACCGTGAAGGATCTCGTGGCGGGCTCGGGGCTGAGCTTCGCCGACCGCGGCATGCACGCACTCAAGGGCGTTTCCGGCGAATGGCATATCTTTTCCGCAAACCACCATGACACCTTTGCGAGGACACCATGAGCGACCTGCTCTACAACGTCGATGACCGCGTCGCCACCATCACATTAAACCGCCCCGACAAGCTCAACGCCTTTACGGGAGAGATGATCGACACCTGGGCCTCCTCGCTCGCCAAGGCGCAGGCGGACGAGGAGGTCAACGTCATCGTCGTCACCGGCAACGGCCGTGCCTTCTGCGCGGGCGGCGACGTGGCGCGCATGGGCGACGGCGAGCCCACTCCTCTGCAACACAAGAATCAGCTGTGGGATCACATCCATCGGATTCCCAAGACGCTCGAAGGCGTGGACAAGCCGGTGATCGCGATGGTCAACGGCCTCACGGTGGGGGCGGGGATGGGGATGAGCCTCATGTGCGACGTCCGCATCGCGGCGGAGTCGGCGCGCTTCTCCACCGGCTACGTACGGGTGGGCCTCGTGCCGGGCGACGGCGATACGTACTTCCTGCCGCGCCTCGTGGGCTCCGCGAGGGCGCTCGAGCTGTTGTGGACGGCCGATTTCATCGAATCCGCCGAGGCGCTGCGGCTCGGCATCGTGAACCGCGTGGTGCCGGACGCGCAGCTCAAGGAAGCCACGTATGCCTTCGCGAAGCAGATCGCGGACGGGCCCCAGGTGCCTATCCGGATGATCAAGCGGCTCGTCTACCAGAGCCTGCGGCTGGACCTGCGCACGCACCTCGATCTGGTTTCATCGCACATGGCCGTCGTGCGCCGCACGGAGGACCACGCTGAAGGCGTGGCCGCCTTCAAGGAGAAGCGACCCGCGAAGTTCCGCGGACGCTGACCCCGGCGCGATCAGAGAACGTCGAGGAGCACGACCCCGTAGTCGCCGACCACCCGAAAGCCGAGGGCTCGGTAGGCGCGCTGCGCGTGATGGTTGTCTTTTCCCGTGAAGAGCACCGCGTGCGTCACGCCGCGCTCGCGGGCGGCCAGCAGCGAGCCCGCCACCACGGCGCGCGCGTAGCCGCGGCCGCGGCATGAGGGCGGCGTGTATACGCCGCCCACCTGCACGATCTCCGGCAGCTGCGCGTTGAAGGCGCTGTAGGCGACGACCGCGCCCTCCGCCGTCACCACCCACGTGGCTCCTCGCGCGTGCAGACGCGCGATGTCGATGACGGTGTCCTGGCGAAGGGCGGGGGTGTCGGTGGCGTTGGAAATCTCCACGTCGTAGGCGACGCGCCAGTCGACGAGGAGCGGCAGCTCGCCCGTCTGCGGCCGCCGGCATTGCACGCGGCCGTCCTCAAGGGTTACGGGCACGATCATCTGGGCGAGGTCGAGCGCGAAGAGATCCTCGTGGCTACTCAACCGGACGCGGGCGCCGTCGGCGCCGAGGGCCGCGCGCGCCGCCTCCACCTGGGCCCAGGGACCGACGAGCCCGGTGACGACCCGCCCCGAGCGCTCCACCGCCGCGCGCGCGAGGTCGCCCACGACGCCGACGGGCGCCTGCATCTGTAAAATCCCGTGCCACGAATGGCCCACCACGCCGCGGATCCCGCCCGTGTCGCGCGCGGCGACGTAGGTGGACTGGTGCGGCTGCCCGTGGTCCACGATCCCGCCCGTGGCGAGGTTGGAGCGAAGGAACATCGAGCTGTGCGCGTGGCGTACGAGGAACGCCTCCAGCGCGCCTTCATCGCCGGGGCCGAGGGTGTCGACACGGTGCACCGGCGGTCCGCTCAGACGGGCGAGTAGGCGCGGTATTCCATCTGGCGCGCGATCGTCTCGCGCGCGGCCACGCCCCAGTGCCGCTCCACGAGGTAGAGGCCGAGGTCGAGCGACGAGGACACGCCGCCCGCGGTGACCACGCGGCCTTCGTCCACGATGCGCCGGTCCGTGACGACTTCGCGGCAGAGCGGGCGCAGGAGATCGAGCGCGCGGTGATGCGTGGTCGCGCGCACGTCTTTCAGATAGCCGGCCGCGCCCAGCAGCAGGGAGCCGGTGCACACGGAGGCAAGCGGCCGCTTCAGTCCCCACGTCTGCAGATAGGCGACGAACCGAGCATCATCCACGAGCGTGCGCGTGCCGAAGCCGCCGGGCACGTACAGGAGGTCGTACGGCGCGAGGTCCTCGTACACGCCGTCCGCCTTCACCACGAGGCCGGAGTCGTCCACGATCTCGCGCTCGGTGCCGATGATGCGCACGCTCACGTCGCCATCGATACCCATGGGCGCCACGCGGCGCAGGGCATCGTAGCCGCCGATGAGGTCGAGGAAGGTCAGGCGCGGGAAGGCGAGCATCGCGATGCGGCGGATCGTCATGGCGCGCTCGTCACGATGCCACCGGCGCGATGCCGACGAGGTGGCGCTGCGCGAGCGCCTGGTAGCCTTCGGGGTTCGCACGCACCCAGAATTCGGCGGGCGTGCCCGCGAGCGGGCCCTTCACCTTCGCGGGCGTGCCCATGGCGAGCATGCCGTCGGGAATGTCTGTCTGCGGCGTCACGAGCGCGCCCGCCGCCACCATCGCGCGCACGCCGATGCGGGCGCCGTCGAGCACGGTGGCGCCGTTGCCCACGAGCGCTTCTTCGGCGATGAAGGCGCCGTGCACGCAGCAGAGGTGGCCGACGGTGGCACCGGGGCCGACCTCCACGCCCGCGTGCGGCGTGACGTGGATGACGGAGCCGTCCTGCACGTTGGCGCCGCGGCGGATGACGATGGGGCTGAAGTCCGCGCGGAGCACCGCGTTGTACCAGACGGACGCGCGCTCCTCCACGGTGACGTCGCCGATGAGCACGGCGGTGGGCGCGATGAAAGCGGACGGATGGACCGTAGGGCACTTCCCTTCGAAGCTGAAGAGTGGCATGGGGCTGAGCCTCGCAGTATGCTCGATTTGTCGCTGGCTGCTGCTCATCTTACTGGAATCGCCGCAGGAGGTCCGAATGCCGCTGCCCCGCATCGCCGCCGTCGCCACCGCCACGCCGAAGCACCGCTTCAGTCAGGAGACGTTGCTGGCGCTGGCCGGGTACGTCGACGAGCGGCGCCGCGGATTCTTCGCCGCCAGCGAGATCGAGGGCCGCCATCTGTATATCGACCCCGCGACGTTCACCCCCAACGAGTCGGTGGACGAGCTGAACGCGCGCTTCCAGCGCGGGGCCGTTGAGCTGGGCGAGGCGGCGGCGCGGGCGGCGCTCGCGCGCGCAGGCTGGGAGGCGCGCGACCTCGATTTCCTCGTCACCACCACCTGCACCGGGCGCATGACGCCGAGCCTGGACGCACATCTGATCGCGCGTCTCGGCGGCAAGCGCGAGATCCAGCGCGCGCACGTGGGCGACACCGGCTGTGCCTCCGCCATGGTGGCCCTGCAGCAGGCGTGGAACCACGTGAGCGCTTTTCCCGGCCATCGCGCGCTCGTCGTCTCCGTGGAACTGTGCTCGTGCGCGTATACGCTCGACGACCGGCTGGAGAGCGCGGTCGCGCACGCGATCTTCGCGGACGGTGCGGGCGCGCTCGCGCTGTCGGCGGACGGCGCCGGGCCCGCCGTGGTGGCCCACCGCACCATCTTTCGCTCCGAGCACCTGCCCGCCATGGGTTTCGAGTACCCCGGGGGGCGGCCGCGTGTGGTGCTGTCCAAGGACGTGCGCCGCATCGGCGCCACCATGATGGGCGAGATGGCGCGCGCGCTCATGGAGACGCAGGGCTTGAAGAAGGCCGACGTGCGCTACTGGGTCCTGCACTCGGCGGGGCGCCGCGTACTCGACCGCGCGCGCGACCTGCTGGAGCTCAGTGACGCCCAGATGGCGCACGCCCGTGACGTGCTGCGCGAGTTCGGCAACATGTCGTCCGCGACCGTCCTGTTCGTGCTGGAGCGCACGCTACGGCGGGAGAGCCCCGTGGACGGAGAATGGGGCGTGATGATCGGTCTCGGCCCCGGCTTCGCCGCGGAAGGCGCCCTCCTGCGCTGGTGATGCGCCGCGCGGAAGGTGCGCGCGAGCTTATGGACGGCCCGCTGCCCGAAGCCGATCTCAGCGCTTCGGTCGCCGACCTCGACCGCCTGAACCGCTGGTTCGGTGGTTATGCGCTCACGCTCGCGCGCATCCGCCGCGTCGCCGCCACCGTGCCCCCCTCGCGGGCGATGGTCGTCGTCGACGTGGGCGGTGGACGCGGCGACTTCGCGCTTTGCCTGGTGCGCTGGGCGCGCGGGGCGGGCCGCCGCGTGCGTGTGATCGTGGTCGACCGCGACGCCGCCGGCGTGGCGCGCGCCCCACGCCCCGCCTATCCGGAGATCGTGGCCGTCGCCGGCGACGCCACCGCCCTGCCGCTGCGCGAGGGCGCCGCGGACGTGGTGACCTTCTCGCTCACGCTTCACCATCTCGAGCCCGACGAGGCGGCCACCGCGCTCGCGGAGATGGTGGCGGTGGGCAGGCACGGCGTCATCGTCAACGATCTGCGGCGCGGGTATCTCTCGCTGGCGCTCGTGTGGCTGGCCACGCATATCCTGAGAATGCATCCTGTGTCGCGTCACGACGGCCCGCTCTCCGTACGGCGGTCGTACTCCGCCGCGGAGATGCGCGCGCTCGCGGAAAAGGCAGGGCTGCCGCAGATCGACATCGCGACCTATCCCATGCTGGCGCGGCTGGTGGCGGTGCTGTCGTGAGGCGCGACGCCGACGTCATCGTGGTGGGCGCGGGGCCGGCGGGCGCGGCGGCCTCCATCCTGCTTGCCGAGCACGGCCTCGCCGTCATCACGCTCGACCGCGTCCGCTTTCCGCGCGACAAGATCTGCGGCGAGTACCTCAGCCCGGAGGCAGGACGCGTGCTCGACCGTCTCGGCGTCCTGAAGACGCTCGACAGCGCGGGCGCGGTGCCGCTGGCGGGGATGCGCATCACGGCCCCCGACGGCACCCGGCTGCAGGGCGTGTACGGGCCCAGCGGCGCCTTCCGTCCCTATCGCGGCCACGCGCTGGGCGTGTCCCGTGCGGTCCTCGACGGCGTCCTCGCCGACCGCCTGCGCGCGCTCGGCGTCGACTTTCGCGAGCACGTGCGCGTCACCGACGTCGTGCGCGCGGGCGGCGACGTCGCGGGTGTGCGCGCCACCGATGCGCATGGCGCCGCGCTCACCCTGCACGCGCCCGTGGTGATGGGGGCGGACGGTCGCGCCTCCGTCGTCGCGCAACGCCTGGGGTGCCGTCACCCGCACCGCCTGCGCCGCATGGCCGTGACGACGTACGTCTCGGGCATCGACGGCTGCCGCGACTTCGGTGAGATCTTCGTCGATCCCCCGGACTACGCGATCCTCAACCCGCTCGCGCCCGATCGCGTCAACCTGAGCCTGGTGGTTCCCCTCGAGCACGCCGCGCCGTGGAGCCCGCGCCTGGCTCAGTTCCTCGAGGCGCGCGTCAAGCAGATGCCGCATCTGGCGCGCCGGGTGGCGGGCGCACGCCTGGTGGCGCCCGTGCAGGCGATGGGTCCTCTCGCGTACCGCGTGTCGGCGCCGCAGGAAGGCGGCGTTCTCCTGGTGGGCGATGCCGCGGGCTTCTACGATCCGTTCACGGGCGAAGGCATCTTCACCGCGTTGCGTTCCGCGGAGCTCGCGGTGGACGTGGCCGTGCACGCCGTCCGCACGGGTGACGTCTCATCGCGTGCGCTCGCCCGCTACCATCGCGAGCGCGCGGCTGTCTTCAACGACAAGACCAGGGTCACGCGCGCCCTTCAGGTCCTCATCCGCCACCGGCGCCTCGCCAACGTCGCCGCCCACGTGCTCGCCCGACGCCAGCCGCTGCTCGACACGATGCTCGGCGTGATCGGCGACTACGTCCCACCCCGCGCGCTGCTGCGCAGCGCGCTCAGCCGCGTCTAGCAGGCGCCCAAAAGGCTGGATGGAACAATCGAGGAGCGCCACGGCTTCCGCCGGCAATGGGGGGCTTGGGGGGCCCGTCGCGGTCCCCCATTTAAGCCAATCGCTTGGGGGGCCCGTCGCGGTCCCCCATTTAAGCCAATCGCTTGGGGGGCCCGTCGCGGTCCCCCATT
>JBKKCN010000681.1:0-5504 GCA_046712525.1 Candidatus Rokuibacteriota bacterium | reverse complement strand
GCCGCGGGCCTCGTCCTCTACGCGACGGCGGTGGTGCTCGATCACGCCGACGGGGAGGTGGCGCGGCTGACGCTGGCGGAATCGGCGGCGGGAGAATGGCTCGACGTCGGCGCCGACACCGTCGTGCACACCGCGCTCGTGGTGGCGATGGGCGTCAGCGCGGGCGTCGCCACCAGCACGGGACCCGCCCTCGGCGTGGTGGCCGGCGCCGGCGTGATCGCCAGCGCCGCCGTCGCCAAGATCTGGCCGCCCGCCGGCGACACCGACACCGTGGGCAGCTTGCTCGACGCGCTCAGCTCCCGCGACGGCTTCTACGCCATGCTGCTCCTCTTCATCGCCGCCCTCGCCGTCTACCCGGCTGCTCTACTTCCACTCATGATCGTGGTTGCGGCCGGATCCCATGCTTACTGGCTGGCGAGACTCGCCTACGTGATCGCGCGCCGATAAAGCAGAGGCAGCCAGGCTCGAAACGCGTGTCCGCCGCGGGGGGACATGGGGGGCCCTTCGAGGCCCCATGCTTCAAACAGTGCACGCGGCACACCCCGTCTGATCCGCGCCGCAGCCACGCAGCGCAGCCGGCTCGGATTATTCACGAGCGGAGAACGGCTTCGGGGTGCGGGGACCCGTTTCCCACTCACTACCAACGGACATAGCCCCGTAGATGGAGCCCAGCCGCGCCGGGTCCGATGCGGCCACCATCCACGTGGTCCTCGCACCCCGAAGCCGTTCTCCGCTCGTGAATAATCCGCGGCGCTACGCGCGCACGGGCCGGCGAGCGCCGCGAAAGACGGCGCGGACGCCGAAGTACGCGAACGCGTCCTTGAGATTCGAGTAGAGGCGTTTGACGGGACTCATGTGGGGATCGGTGACGTATTCGAGCGTGAGGCTCACGCGCTCTTCGTGCTCGCCGAGGGGCGTGATGGCGTGCCACAGCTTGTCGCCGTTGAAGGCGACCACGGTGCCGGGATGCGTGGCGAGGCGGAGCTCGACGAGGGGACGTCCGCCGGGATCACCCTTGTAGAGATGGCACACGAGGCGGCTCGACGAGCGCTCGATGAGCCCGACGAGGACCGTGTAGCGCGCGCCCTTGTAGTACGACGTGTCGAAGTGGAAGCCGATGTGGTCGCCGGGCTCCGTGTAGAAGTACAGCGCGCACGAATGCGGGTCCGATTCCGGGCACGGGTGCAGCGGCTGTCCCGTCAGCGCGCTCAGGAACTTGATGAAGGCGGGCGCGCGATAGAGGGCGATGATGGCGGGCGCCTGCTCGCGCAGCGTGTAGTAGCTGACGCTGCCCCCCTTCTTGTGCTTGGGAATGTAGTTGCGATGGACGGCCGGGCGCACCCTCTGCACTTCGGCCACCATGCGCTCCACGAGGGCGGCGGGCAGCCAGCGTTCGAGGACGATGAACTCGTTCTGGTCCCAGTAGGTCTTGCGCGTGCCCTCCAGGTCGAGGGCGGCGAGCGCACGCGCCACCTCGTCCATCACCGCCACCGACGACTCGCTCACGATGCTGTCCTCCTCGGCCGCCCCGGACCAGCGGGCATCATACAACGCCGTGTTACACTCACGCTAACTTCGTCCCGCTGAATCCGCGGGTTAACGACCGCAAGCCAGGGGAGGCTGCCCGTGGGATCCGTTCGAGTCGCCATCATCGGCGTCGGCAACTGCGCGTCGTCTCTCGTCCAGGGCGTCCAGTACTACCGCAACGCCTCCGAGCACGACTTCATCCCCGGCCTCATGCACGCGCGTCTGGGCGACTACCACGTGGGTGACATCGAGTTCTCGGCCGCCTTCGACATCGACGAGCGCAAGGTGGGGCGCGACCTCTCGGAGGCCATCGCGCAGCCGCCGAACAACACCGTGCGCTTCGCGGAGGTCCCGCACCTCGGGGTGCCCGTGCAGCGCGGCATGACCCACGACGGCCTCGGCACCTATCTTTCGCAGATGATCACGAAGGCGCCCGGGTCCACCGCCGACATCACCGGCATTCTCCGTGAGACGCGCACGAACGTCGTCGTCAACTATCTGCCCGTGGGCAGCGAGATGGCGACGAAGTGGTATGTCGAGCAGATCCTCGACGCCGGCTGCGCGTTCGTGAACTGCATCCCCGTCTTCATCGCGCGCGAGGCGTACTGGCGCCGGCGCTTCGAGGACCGGGGCCTGCCCGTGGTGGGCGATGACGTGAAGTCGCAGGTGGGCGCCACCATCGTGCACCGCGTGCTCACCCGGCTCTTCATGGACCGCGGCGTGAAGCTGGACCGCACGAGCCAGCTCAATTTCGGCGGCAACACGGACTTCTACAACATGCTGGAGCGTGACCGCCTCGTCTCCAAGAAGATCTCGAAGACGGACGCCGTGCGCTCGCAGCTCGGCCACGACCTGCCGGCGGACGCCGTGCACATCGGTCCCAGCGACTACGTGCCGTGGCTGGAGGACCGCAAGTGGGCGCACATCCGCCTCGAGGGCCGCGGCTTCGGCGATCAGCCCATCAACCTGGAGCTGAAGCTCGAGGTGTGGGATTCGCCCAACTCCGCGGGCGTCGTCATCGACGCCATCCGCGCGTGCAAGATCGCGCTCGACCGGGGGCTCAAGGGCGCGCTCGCGGCGCCCTCCGCGTATCTCATGAAGTCTCCCCCGGAACAGTGGGCCGACGACGTGGCCCGCCAGCGCCTCGAACGGTTCATCGCCGGCGAAGAGTAGCCTGTCGTGACGTCGCGCACCGGGCGCCTCCTGCGCCGGATCGTCCGTATCTCCTGCGCGCGTCCGTCCCTCACGCTCCTCATTGCCGGGCTCCTCGCCGCGGCCTCCGTCGCCTACGCCTTCCAGACGCTGACGTTCGCCACCTCCACACGGGCGCTGCTGCCCGCGGGCAAGCCGTACATCGAGCGCTATACGGAGTACGAGCGCGAGTTCGGCGAGCTGGACGACCTCGCCATCGTGGTGGAAGCGCCCTCGTTGCCGGAAGCCATCGTCTACGCCAACCGTCTCGCGCACGAGCTGAAGGCGCAGCAGGTGCCGCTGAAGCGGCTCACCTTCCGTATCGACCCCAAGCAGTTCGAGGACCGCGCGCTGCTGTACCTGTCCAAGGAGCGGCTCGTGGAGATCCGCGACCGCGTCTTCGACTACCAGGAGTTCCTGGAGGCGTTCGCCGCTCGCCCCACGCTCGATCAGCTCGTGGACGGCGTCGCCACGCAGATCGCCAACGCCTTCGTGGGGAAATTCCTCGATCTCGGGCTCGACACCAACAGCAAGAGCACGCTCGACCTCCGCTTCGTGTCGGATCTCGTGAGGCAGGTCTCCGCCCGCCTCGACCGGGTGGCGCCCTACCGCTCGCCGTGGGGCGGCCTCTTCTCGGTAGGGGGTGCCGACGCCACCAGTGCCGGGTATTTCCTCTCCGACGACCAGCGGCTCCTCTTCATCCTGGCCGAGCCGCAGACGCAGCGGGGCAGCTTCACGGGCGACCAGGCGGCCATCGAAGGCGCGCGGGCGACCATCGCCTCTCTGAAAAAGGAATTCCCCAAGGTGAACGTGGGCGTGACGGGCAAGCCGGCGCTCTCCAACGACGAGATGACGGCCGCCTTCCGCGACAGCGAGGCGGGCGCGGGCGTGGCGTTCGCGCTCACCCTCGGGCTGCTCGTGCTCGCCTTCCTCCGCGTGGGCAAGCCGCTCCTGCTCCTGCTCGTCCTCGCCGTGAGCCTGTGCTGGTCGATCGGCGTCGCCACCCTCGTCGTCGGCCACCTGTCGCTTTTCTCGGTGGTCTTCATCTCCATCGTGATCGGCATCGGCATCGACTACGGCGTGTACTTCCTGTTCCGGTACGAGGAGGAGCTCTTCCTCGGCCGCAATCTGGAAGAAGCGCTCCAGATCACGGCCGCGCGCAGCGGTCCCGGCATCCTCCTCAGCGCCGTCACCGCCGCCGCCACCTTCTACGTGCTGATGCTCACCGACTTCCGCGGCCTTCAGGAGCTGGGCTTCATCTCAGGCACCGCCATCCTGCTCTCGTGGGTGTCGATGATCACCCTCTTCCCCGCCATTCTCGTCTTCATCGACCGGCGCCACGCCACGCGCCCGGCGGGCACGGTGCCGCGCGCCATCCGCCTCGAGCGCATCCACGTGCCCTTCGTCGACCGCCTCACGCAGTATCCGAAGACGGTCCTCGCCGCCGCCGCCGTGGCCACCCTGGCCTCACTGTGGAGCCTGGGGTCGATCGAGTTCGACTACAACCTGCTCAATCTGCAGGCGGACGGCACGGAGTCGGTGGAGTGGGAGAAGAAGATCCTCGCCACCTCCGGGCGCTCGGGCTTCGCCGCCCTCGCGAGCGCGGGCTCGCTGGAAGAGCTGCGGCGCAAGCAGACGGCCTTCCGCGCGCTCTCGAGCGTGTCGGAGGTCGACTCCGCCCTGCTCCTCATCCCTGAGGACCAGGAAGAGAAGCAGAAGATCATTGCAGCCTTCGCGCCCATCGTCGCCCCCGTGCATGTGTCGCGTCCCATGCGCGTGGACGTGGAGCGGCTGGTGACGGCGCTGGAGACGCTGCGGCGGCGCTTCGACATCGCCGCCGCCGAGGCGCCCGCGGGCGACATCCAGCGCGACCTGCGCACGCTTCGTGACGACATCGCCCAGCTCGTGACCAAGCTGAGGCAGACCGACCGCACTATCAGCGACGCCGCGCTCACGCTCCTGCAGCGGCAGGTCTACAACGACTTCCTCACGAGCTTCCAGCGCCTGCAAAGCAACTTGTCGCCGCGCCGGGTGGGAATGCAAGACGTCCCGCCGGAGATCAAGCGCAAGTTCATCAGCGACAGTGGGCGCTTCCTGTTGCAGATCCATCCCGCCGTCAACATCTGGGACCGCGACGGCGCGGAAAAGTTCGTGAGCCAGCTCCGCTCCGTGGACCCCGACGTCACCGGCACGCCCATCATCACCTACGAGGCGATCCGCCTCATGGAGCGCGCCTACAAGCAGGGCACGCTGTACGCGGTGCTGCTGGTGACCACGATCACGTTCCTGATGCTGCGCCACGTGCGCGACACGGTGCTCGCGCTGCTGCCGCTGGGGCTCGGAATGGTGTGGACGGCAGGCCTGATGTACGTGTTCGGCCTCAAGTTCAACCTGGGCAACGTTTTCGGCCTGCCCCTCATCCTCGGCGCCGCCGCCGAGTACGGCCTGAACCTCGTCATGCGCTTCCGGGAAGGACGCGATTCCGCCGGCCCGCTCATCGCCCGCTCCACGATCATGGCCGTGTTCGTGAGCGGTCTCACCACCATCGTCGGCTTCGGCACCCTGATGATCGCCGCGCACCGGGGCATCTACGGCCTCGGACTGCTGCTTACCCTCGGCACGGCCGCCAGCCTCGTGGCCTCTCTCATCGTCCTCCCCGTCCTCCTGCGCATGACGGGTGAGCACGGCGCCACACCCACGCCCGTCCCCGTCCTTCCCGCACGCGCGCCTGTCCCCGCCGGATAGCAGGGCGCTGAAAAGGGCCCATCTGCGTCGTTGGCTCGTCG
>JBKKCN010000680.1:0-2755 GCA_046712525.1 Candidatus Rokuibacteriota bacterium | reverse complement strand
CACGCTTCGGGCCCCGGATGCGTATGCGGCCGGGTCTGGGCGCCGGGCGGGAAGATCGCCTCCATGTACTGGGCCGTGTATCTAGTGCCCGGGGTGACGAGGAGCGGTCCGATTTCCGCGACGAGCTTGCCGCCGGGCGGCCGCACTCCGTTCGCGCCGATGGTGAACAGCCAGACCTGGTCCAGAGCCTCCATGACGGTGGCGCCCGGACCTTTGGCGACGTTCGCTGCCGCGCGGTTTGGATAAGTACTCAATTGCCAGAAGAGCGGCGTAGGGGGCGCTGGATCTAACGGCTCCTGCGCCATGATCCAACATCCCACCCGGCCCGTGCGCTGGCTCGCTGGCAGGCACGTCGCCAGCATTCTTGATTCCTGAGGCCACGCCGCGTCGACCACTCCGAGTGCCAGCACCACTAAACCAACTGCTCCCAGTAGGTCGACCGCGCGTCGCGATGTCGTCATGATGCCTCCCCTCCTTCCGTCCGGCGGCAGATCACTCGTGCATGGCCGCGAGCGCCGGCGGGCGGAGACGCCAGCACCTCTCGCACGGACTGGGCGAATGCGCGCGATGGCGCGAGCGCGGCCACCTGTTCGTCAAGTCTGGAGATCCCCCACCGCCGCCGACAGGGCTTCCAGCTCGGCGCGCCACGACTTGGGGGCGACCACGGGGCGGACGACGAACTTCGAGAAGCCGACGGCGATGAAGTGCTCGATGAGCGCCCGCAACGCGGGCAAGCCCACCGGCGTCAGCTCGAGTGCGCGGGGACGCCGCGCCGCCATCACGCGCGCGGTGTCGGGATCGAAAGGCGCGCTCGCGTAGCCGATGCTCATGCCGAAGTGCTCGCTGCTGATCGAGCGCCCCGCGCGCGCGGCGGACTCTTCGATGACCACGCGTCCCGCCGCCGCCTCTTCCGGCGTACATAGCGACGGCAGCCACCCATCCGACAATCGCCCGCAGCGCTCGAGGGCGGCGGGCACCGTGCCGCCCAGCCAGACTTCGAGCGGCTGCTGCACCGGCAGCGGCGAGAGCTTGACGTCACGGAAAGTGCCGGCGACACCCTCGTGGCTCACCGTCTCGCCTGCCCACAGGCGCCGCAGGAGCGGGAGCGCCTCGTCGATGACGGCGCCCCGTCGCTTGGGATCGACGCCGATCGCATCGCGCTCCGGCGCGTACGTGAGCCCGGGCACCAGCGTCACCAGCAAGCGTCCGTTGCACAGCACGTCGAGGCTCGCGAGCTGCTTGGCGAGCCGCACCACATTGCGTCCCGGCAACAGCATCGTCGTGCCGAGCTTCAAGCGCGGATTCCTCGCTGCCGCCCACGAGAGGCCCACGACGGGGTCGGGCACGGGGCCCGTCAGCACCTCCGAGAGCCACAGCGAGTCGAACCCCAGCTCGTCGATCCCGGTCACGAGCTCGCCGAGCGTCTCCGGCGTCGAGGACGCGCCCCCCGCCCCTACTCCGATGCGGATTTTCATCTCACCCCTCGCCATCCAACGATCTGCTGAGTGGACTATACTTCGCGCGTGATCGTTCCCGCGGCCGTTCCCGGCACCATGGAGCCACGCCACTCCCTGGTGGTGCTGACCCACGTCATCTACGGCCTCCACGCCTTCAGCCTGATCACGGGGATCATCGGCGCCGCCACCATCGTGGGCGCGTTTCTCACCGGGTGGCCCTCCATCATCGCCGTCATCCTGAATTACGTGAAGCGGAGCGAGGCGCGCGGCACGTGGCTGGAGTCGCACTTCCGCTGGCAGATCCGTACCTTCTGGTTCGGGCTGTGGTGGGTCACGCTCTGCCTGCTCTTCGTGATCCTCACGCTCGGCATCGGCATCCTGATCGCCTGGCTGCCCCTTGGCTTCGTCGGGCTATGGTTCATCTACCGGATCGCGCGCGGCTGGCTCGCCCTCACGGAGCACCGGCCGATGTACATGCAGCCGTGATCATGCGGGATCGAGTCCCACGATCTCGTTGAATCGCCCGAAGCCGATGTAGAGCGTGGTGTGGGCCACCAGCTCGATGATCTCGGCCTCCGAGAAGTGACTGCGCATCTCGGCCCACAGCGTGTCGTCCACCTTGTGGTGGTCCACCGCGAGCTTCTCGGCGAACCGGATGGCGGCCCGCTCGCGCCCGCTCAGGAGGTCCGAGGACTCGTCGTCGATGGCCGCGATCTTTTCTTCCGTCGCGCCTGCATGCCGGGCCCCGGCATAGCGGACCTTCAGTCAGTAGCGGCACGCGTTGAGGGCGGCGATCTTCAACCGCACCAGCTCGCGGAGAACGGGATCGAGCGTGCCCTCGCGTACCAGCGCCCCGCGAAAGGCGGCGAGCGCCTTCAACACGCCGGGATTTCTTGCGTAGGTGCGGGTGCTCGCCGAGGTGCCGGACTGCCGCTCGGCCTCCTCGCAAAAATGCCGGATCTCGTCGTCGACCTCATGGATACCCAGCGGCTCGATCCTCGCCATCGTCGCCTCCTTGTCCGGTCAGATCATACGGCCATCCGGCGTCTTGCGTTCGCGCCTCAACTGCGCCATCCTCCCGGCACACTCGTCACCGAAAGGAGCCATCGATGGCACGGATGTCCTACGTGCTCGCCGCGGCTGCGCTGATCGCTGCCTGCCTGTTCATGGCGGCCCAGGCCCAGCAGCCAACGCCACCGCCGTTCGCAACGACCAAGGTCGACGGCACCGACAACGTTTACATCTTCCGCTACGGCAACAGCCAGGCGATGTTCGTGGTCACCTCCGACGGCGTGATC
>JBKKCN010000679.1:0-3210 GCA_046712525.1 Candidatus Rokuibacteriota bacterium | reverse complement strand
CGTCGGCGCCGACCATGGGCCCCGCTCGCAACCGGGGTTCATTCCCGACCAGGCCTGGCTTCGCGAGCGGGCGCGCGACGTCTCCATGGACTTCGCGGCTCTTGCCTTTGCCCAGGCGATCGGCGCGGACGAGAGAAGCCGCGCCGTGCAGGCGGCCTTCGACCGCTCGCTGCGCGACGGGCCGGCCCGCTCCCGGGAGCTGCTGAGTCAGCCCGGCGGCTTTCCGTTCACAGTGCTGTTCGCCCCTGCGTGGTTGTATCGGAGCCATCCCGCGAACGGGTCCGACTTCGCGCGCCAGCGCCGGCTCCTCGGTGGGCTGGGCATCGCCCATCGGCTCATCGAGCCCGCCGAGAGTGGCTCGGTCGAAGACAACGCCGAGACGATTGCCGCTGCGGTGCGCGAGGCGGGGCGGAGACAGGAAACGGTGATCCTGGTCAGCGTCAGCAAGTCGGGCGCCGAGGTGGCGCTGGCGCTCTCTCGCCTGCTCACGCCGGAGGAGACGGCGCCCGTCGCCGGTTGGCTAAACGCGGCGGGCGCGCTGTACGGCACGCCGCTCGCCGACGCCGCACTTCGCCCACCTGCGTCGTGGATGGCCCGCTTATATTTCTGGGTCGCCCGCTGGGACTTGGCCGGCCTGACGTCGATGGCGACGGGGCCGAGCCGGAGGCGCCTGGAGGGTGCCCGCCTCCCGGACTCGATCGCCGTCATCAACGTGGTGGCCGTACCGGTCTCCGGCAGCATCGGCACCAAGGTCGTCCTGGGCTACAAGATTCTCCGTCGCCAGGGTCCGAACGACGGCGTGGTACTCCTCGCAGATACTGTGTGGCCGGGGGGAGCTAATATCGTCGCGCTCGGAGCCGACCACCTGTTTGCCTCGCAGCAGGAAGAGGCGCACGACATGGCGCTGTTGCGGGCGATTCGGTTTGCCTTGCGGCTCCATGGACCGCGCGCAAAGCGCGGCGGCAGCGGAGCCCTCGACCCGCCCTGACGTAGGCCTTATGAGGCCTCTTTCCACGCGCTCGCTTTGTCCAGCTCCGCGGTCGCATCGTCACCCAGTTTCAGCTCAATCGCGCCGAGAATCTCTGTGAGCTGGCCGACCGACGTGGCGCTCGCGATCGGCGCCGTGATGCCCGGCCGGTGGACCATCCACGACAGCGCCACCTGCGCGGGCGTCGCGCCGACCTTCGACGCCACCTTCTCGACGGCGGCGAGGACGGCGAAGCCGCGGTCGTTCATGTAGATCTTCTGAACATTGGTCGCGCGCGCGGTGGACGGCAGCGCCTCGCCCGCACGGTACTTTCCGGAGAGGAAGCCGCTCGCCAGCGACGAGTAAGGGATGACGGCGATGTTCTGCTCGAGACAGAGCGGCTCCAGCTCGCGCTCGTACTCGTCGCGGAAGACGAGGTTGTACTTGGGCTGGATCGACTCGAAGCGCGCGTGGCCGCGCTTGTCGCTCTCCCACAGCGCGCGGGTGAGGCGCCAGGCGACGTAGTTCGAGGCGCCGAGGTAGCGGACCTTGCCCTGGCGCACGAGATCGTCGAAGGCGCGCAGCGTCTCGTCGAGCGGGGTGTCGCGATCGTCCCAGTGCGCCTGGTAGAGGTCGATGTAGTCCGTCTGCAGCCGGCGCAGGGAGGCCTCGACGCCTTCCACGATGTGCATGCGCGAGAGGCCGGTGTCGTTGGGGCCGGGGCCCATGGGGCCCATCACCTTCGTGGCGATGATGACGCGCGGCCGGTTCTTGCGGGCGGCCATCCACGTGCCGAGCGCATTCTCCGATTCGCCGCCCGAATTGCCGGGCGCCCAGCGGGAATAGACGTCCGCGGTATCGACGAAGTTGCCGCCCTGCTCGAGGTACGCATCGAGGACGGCCTCGGAGGCTTTCTGGTCCGTCGTCCAGCCGAACGTGTTGCCGCCGAGACAGAGCGCGGTGACCTTCAACCCCGTGCGTCCAAGCTTGCGCATCAGCATTATTCTCTCCTCCGGCTCAGGCCAGATGCTTGCGGAGGTACTCCGCGACCTCGAGCGTGCACGTCATGCCCTGTGGAATCGCCTTCGTCAGTGAGATGAACGCGTGGATCTGCCCGGGATACTCGCGATAGACGACATCGACGCCCGCCTGGCGCAGCTTCTCCGCGTAGGCGTGGCCCTCTTCGCGCAGCGGATCGAACCCCGCGGTCACGATCAGGGTCGGCGGTTGGCCCGCCACGCTCGCGGCCCGCAACGGTGAGGCGCGGAGATCCGAGTGCTCCGCGTTCGTCCTGAAGTACTGCTCCGCGTACCAGGCGATGCGCTCGCGCGGGATGACGTGACCGTTCTCCAGCTCGCGGTGCGAATCGGTCTCGAAGGAGAAGTCGACAGCGGGATAGATCAGGACCTGGCACGTGGGCACGGGCGTGTCTGCTGATGCGGCGAGCTGCGAGACGACGGCCGACAGATTGCCGCCCGCCGAGTCGCCCGCCACGGCCACGCGGGCGGAGTCGGCGCCGATGTCGCGGCCGTGAGCGCGCAGCCAGCGATAGGCCGCCAGACAGTCCTCGACCGCGGCCGGGAATTTGTGCTCGGGCGCCAGCCGATACTCGACGGCGACGACGAGCACGCCGGCGTGCTTGGCCAGCCGCGCGCAGAGGCCGTGGTGCGTCTCGAGGTCGCCCTGCACCCAGCCCCCGCCGTGGAAATACACCACTGTGGGAAGCGGCGCGCCGCCGGCGCGCGGAGCGTAGACGCGGGCAGGGATGTCGCCGGCTGGGCCCGGGATGCGGATGTCCTCGATGCGCGGCAATGCCGGGGCCGGCTCGTCCATCAGCGCCACCATGGTGCGTAGCTGCTGGCGCAGCTCGGGCAGGGGCGGGTAATAGCCGGGCACGCGGATCGATTTGACGAACTCGCCGACGATCTGAGCCTTGGGGTCCATCGTGCGGGTGCCGAGGCGGATGCGATGGCCGTCGAGGAACCGTAGCGCCTCGTCTTCCGTCATCGCGGTGTGGGACAGCTCCAGCTTTGGGTGCGTGGCGTGCTCGCTCATCAGGTCGGTCCTCCCGCGCGATTATCACACGCAAGCTGCAAGTAGAATGAGCGGGCATGGCGCCGCCCGCGGTCGAGCTCAGGAAGGTCAGCAAGTCCTATCGCGAAGGCGAGGTCGAGCGCGTCGTGCTGCGCGATGTGTCGGTCACGATCGCGAGCGGCGAGATCGCGGTGCTCGTGGGCCGCAGC